>JBCBAO010000302.1:0-3141 GCA_038532405.1 Pseudomonadota bacterium
GGATGGATCTCGCTCTGTTCGCTATAACTTCCATAGGCTGCGCGTCGCCGGTGCCGCGATGCGGGGAATGTTGGAAGCGGCCGCCGCAAAGCGTTGGGATGTCTCGCCATCTGAATGTCGGGCTTTACTTGGCAAGGTCGTGCATACGGGAAGCGGCGTTGAATTGCCCTTTGGTGACCTGGCTGTTGATGCCGCTGAATTGCCGGTCCCGAGCGAAGACGACATTGCACTCAAATCTCGTGATGAATGGCGATATATCGGCCATGAGGTTCCATCGCTTACGATCCCAAAAATCGTCAAAGGCGAAGGAACATTCGGGATAGATGTTGATCGGCCCGGCATGGTGTATGCTGTTATTGCTCGGCCTCCTCAAGTTTTTGGTACTGTGGAGCGCGTTGATGACGCGCCAGCATTGGCTGTGCCTGGTGTTCTTCAGACGGTTGTATTGCCTGCGCCAGAGGGCACTGCAGGTTTCCAGCCTCTGGGCGGTGTCGCTGTCGTAGCCACGGACACTTGGGCCGCTATACGCGGGCGAGATGCGCTCAATGTTGAGTGGTCCGATGGACCGAATGGAGCCTACGATTCCCGCGATTTCGAGCGGGCGATACTCGCGACAGCACGCGCGCCGGGAGACGTCCGCCGCAATCGGGGGGATGTTGCATCCGCGATCGATCAGGCTGCCAAGCATATCGTCTCGGAATACTATGTGCCGCACCTTAGCCAGTCGCCCATGGAGCCACCGAGCGCCACCGCAGAGTGGAAAGATGGTAAGCTCGAATGCTGGGCTTGCGTTCAGGATCCGCAGACAACGCGGTCAACGCTCGCAAATATATGTGATGTGCCGCTAGCTGATATTACGGTTCATGCCACCTGGCTCGGCGGCGCGTTCGGTCGCAAATCCAAACCGGATTTTGCCGTTGAGGCGGCACTAATTTCCCGAGCGCTTGAGAGGCCGGTGAAAGTCACTTGGACGCGGGAGGACGAGGTCCGCCATGGGTTTTATCATTCCGTGAGCGCCCAACGTTTGGAAGGTGCTTTGGATGATGATGGCCGCTGTACAGGTCTCCTCCACCGGACAGTTTTTCCACCAATATCTTCAACATTTGCAGATGGGGCGGACAATCCGACCGATGGAGAGATGGGGCTTGGCGCGACCGATACGCCGTTTGCAGTTCCGAATCTTCGTGTTGAATCAGGGCGGGCGAAAGGTCACGTTCGTATCGGTTGGTTGAGATCTGTTGCGAACATCTACCATGTCTTCGCAGTGCAGAGTTTTGCTGCCGAGCTTGCGCATGCAGCGGGGCGTGATCAACGGGAGTATTTGCTGGAGCTTATTGGCTCAGCGCGCACCATTGATCCGAATAGCGAGGGCGCGACCTATGCCAATTATGATGCATCCCTCGACGACTACCCAATTGAGACCGGCAGATTATCCCATGTTCTGAAACGAGCATCTGATATGGCGGGGTGGGGGCGAGACCTGCCGATTGGGCACGGGCTTGGTATTGCTGTCCACCGATCCTTTTTATCCTATGTTGCGACTGTCGTTGAAGTTGCGGTGGACACTACTGGTCGGTTAACCATTCCCGGGGTCTGGCTAGCTGTCGATGCGGGCACGGTTGTTAATCCGCGTCATGTCCGTGCCCAAATGGAAGGCGGCACGATTTATGGACTTTCCAACGCCTTGTTCGGTGAGATCACGGTTCGGAATGGGGCCGTTATGCAAAGCAACTTTCCGGACTGGCGCCTCATGCGTATGGAAGAGGCTCCAAGGGCGTTCGAGGTGGAAATCGTAGAGTCTGATGCTGCACCTGCAGGCGTTGGTGAGCCCGCAACGCCGCCAGCTGCTCCAGCCTTGGCAAATGCGATTTTTAACGCAACTGGCGAGCGGATTCGGAGGTTGCCCATTTTGGGACCGGCGGGATATGCGCTCTCAAATTTCAATCGCCAAGATATTTAAAAAAAGAGAGGTCTCGATGCCCGTAACCTTAAATATAAACAATGAAGACCTTGAAGTTGATGTCGCTGAAGGCACGCCTTTGCTTTGGGTCCTTCGAGATCATCTGAAAATGACTGGGACAAAGTTTGGGTGCGGTATCGCCCAATGCGGCGCTTGCACAGTCCATATCGACGGTATCCCAAGCCGGGCATGTGTTACGCCCCACGATGTCCTGGATGGTGCCTCTGTCACGACGATTGAAGGCAAATCAGGCCCCGTGGCCGACGCTATTAGAGGCGCTTGGATTGCCTCTGATGTTCCCCAATGTGGGTATTGCCAATCTGGGCAGATTATGGCGGCCATCGCACTGCTAGAGTCAAATCCAGATCCCGATGATTCGGACATTGACGATGCCATGAGCGGAAATTTATGCCGGTGCGCGACCTATATGAGCATCCGGCGTGCAATCAAGGATGCAGCGGCGCGCATTCAATAGACATTTAGTCTTTTACGGATCTGTATTCATTAAATAAAATTGAATATTTTGGCCATCTGTTGCAAGAACACCGCGATCCGTTAAAAAATACCATATACCGCTGCGTGAGGTGGGACTATTGCTCGCCAATTCGCAGAAAACATTTTAATCAGGAGGGTGTGCGTAGGAACTCGCACACTTTTATCCTGCGGCCGTTCGACAATAGTGTTGATGCGGCACCATAAAGGGGATGGGTATGAAAAGAACTCTTTTGTGCGCGACCGCTGCAGCAGCCATTGTGTCTGTTACGGGGGCTGCAAATGCCGATGAAGGTTGGTATGTCCGAGCCGACTTCGGTTTCTCTCCGACGGGAAATTTAGACCACGATCCGGCGGTTGATGTCGTCGGAACACTTCAGGGTGATGCCTCCGTAGAAGAAAATTTCGGCGGCTGGGTTGGGGCTGGTTATGATTTCGGGCAAAATGTTCGCCTCGAAACGACATTTGGTTACCGGGCCGGTGATCTGGACCCCGACAATGGGTTTAACGGGCTTCCATTGGCGACTGCCTCTCCGTTGGAAAATGGAGACGTTCAGGTCTGGGACGCCATGGTCAATCTTATTTATGACCTCAACAATGAAAGCCGGATCACGCCATACGCTGGAGCCGGCGTAGGGCTTGCGCAGGTTAACGCCGGCGTTAGCAATCTCGCTGCCGATCCTGCGGCC
>JBCBAO010000303.1:0-3135 GCA_038532405.1 Pseudomonadota bacterium
AAGATTTTTTTCGGAAAGAACACGGATCGCTTCATCCATTGACGCGCCCAGGGATACAAGCGGTATATCACTCCCCTTGCGCATCAGCTCCCCAACCTTTTTTAGCATCGCTCCGAGCTTTCCGCCTGGATGCAGATGACGAAAATCATCGGCCTGAAAGCCCTTCTGCTCAAGCAGCGATACTGCCATGGCATCGCCCAGGGCCATCATCAAAGTGGTCGAAGTGGTCGGTGCCTTTGTAATCGAACAGGCCTCGGGAACATCCGGGATTAACAAAAGATGGTCGGACGCCTGCGCTAGAGCTGATCCTGATTTCGCGGTCATACCAATGACAAGCACATCAAACCTTTTCGCATAATGCAGCAAGTCCGACAGTTCTGCAGTCTCTCCGGATCTTGAGAGCGCCAGCACAACATCATGTTGGGTAATCATGCCCAAATCGCCATGGGATGCTTCGGTTGGATGAACAAATTGCGCAGGTGTGCCCGTCGAGGCAAACGTAGACGCAATTTTCCGCGCCACATGACCGGACTTGCCGATACCAACACAAATTACGCGGCCCTCCGCCCCATGACATGCTGCAACAGCTTGGCCAAAAGCATCGTCCAAGCTGTCCGCGAGAACGCCAAGCGCATCCGCCTCATTGGCAAGAACACGCCTCGCGATATGAACTGCATCAATCATTTCTCTCTCGGGCTTAATTTCAACTTGCGAATTCAAAAGGGAAGCCGAGCAAATACATGAACATTTGAGCCAACAGAAGCATACTGTTGCAGGCCCAGATTAAAGGGTCCGACACGCATGGTTGGAAACAGATATACTCTAGTTAACAATATCATGGAGGGCTTTTAGCTCCGAGAGAAGGCCCCGCGCAGCCCCAATTGGCAGGCAGCTTGGCCCGTCACACAGGGCCTTGTCAGGATCCGTATGAAATTCAAGAAAAACACCGTCTGCACCAGCCGCCACTGCGGCGCGAGCGATGATTGCAACGCCATCGCGGCGCCCGCCCGTGGATGTCCCGTCCGTCAGCGGATTGGCACCTGGCAGCTGTACCGCATGGGTCGCATCCACGGTCACGGGGCATCCTAGGGCTTTCATATGCTGAAAGCCCAACATATCCACCACAAGATTGTTGTAACCGAAACTCGTCCCCCGCTCGCATAGTATGACCCGGCGTTCAGCCATCGCATCGTCGATCTTGGAAACGATATTCTTGACATCCCACGGTGCCAAAAACTGGGCTTTCTTAACTTGAATAATTCCACCCTTCACGGCGACCGCCCGGGCCGCCGCCACGACCAGATCTGTCTGGCGGCATAGGAAGGCTGGGATCTGAAGAATATCGGCGACGCCCGCAACAATCTCGGCCTGGGGCGGTTCATGGAAGTCAGTGCAAATGGGGACATTGAACCGGGCTTTTATGTCCGATAGGAGCTGCAGCCCGCTATCTAATCCAGGCCCGCGATAGGAATCTATCGACGATCGATTTGCCTTGTCGAAACTCCCCTTGAATGCATAGGCCAACCCAAGCTCGGAACAAACAGTTGCCAATTCATCGCAAACCTCCATCGCAAGCGCTTCGCTCTCAAGAACATTTACACCTGCGATTACAGCAAGAGGTGCGCCGGATCCGATGGTCCAATCAAAATCCGGAAGTGAGAGTGTCGTCATCGATGGTCCTGCCTGCTTAGGCTATAGCTGGGTTGTTTGTTCGCTGAATATCTGGACCTGCCCTGGTTTTACCAGCCCCTTAGGCAGTTTTGGGTTTGGCTCTGATGTGAGGGTTCCGGCAGGTGCAAATCTAAGCCACTTTTGATGTGGTATCGAACCGCCATTTTACTCCACGGTTACCGATTTCGCCAAGTTGCGAGGCTGATCGACATCGGTGCCTTTTACCACCGCGATATGATAGGCAAGCAGCTGAACAGGGAGCGAGAATACAATCGGCGCGACAAACGGGTCACAGGTGCAAACTTCCAATATGTGCGCGGCCGTATCGCCTGCTTCGGCGATCCCTTGAGCATCGGAAACCAACAGGACGGACCCGCGGCGCGTCACGACCTCCTGGAGGTTGGACAGTGATTTATCGAAAAGTGTGTCATAGGGAGCAATGAAGACAACCGGTGTTTCCTCATCTATCAACGCGATCGGACCATGTTTCAGTTCGCCTGATGCATAACCTTCGGCATGAATATAGCTGATCTCTTTAAGCTTCAGGGCTCCCTCCAAAGCAATGGGATAATTGACGCCCCGCCCCAGATAAAGAACATCTTTCGATCGCACGAGATCCAATGCCAGCTCAGCGATTTGGGTATCAAGCTTTAGCGTTTCTCCCATCAGGCGCGGGATCGCTTCCAAGGCTTTGATCAACCGAACCTCTTCAGATCGATCAATTGCCGCGCGCATCTGAGCAATGGCTATGACCAAGCACCCGAGGGCGCAAAGCATGCTTGTAAAGGCCTTCGTCGAGGCGACACCAACCTCGGGACCGGCCAAAATAGGCAGAACTATATCCGCCTCTCGCGCAATCGATGATGATGTCACATTCACAATAGCCGCCGTGCGGATCCCGGCGGATTTACAATACCGCAGCGCAGCCAGTGTATCCGCCGTCTCCCCGGACTGGGACACAAAGAGTGCAAGCCCGCCGGGAATGAGTTTTGGTTTGCGGTAACGGAACTCCGAAGCAATATCGATCTTTACGGGCAGATCAGCGATCTGCTCAAACCAGTATTCGGCCACCGCACAGGCATAATATGCGGTCCCACAAGCGACCATTTGAATGCCTTTTACGTCTTCCAGAAAATGGCTGCCCTTGTCTGGAAGGACTACGGCCTCTCGAAAAACATCCAAATACGCCCCTAATGTTCGAGCCGCGGCATCCGGCTGCTCAAAGATCTCTTTCTGCATGAAGTGGCGGTAATTGCCCTTCTCCACCGCAGCGCCAACGCCCTGAACATAGGTCTCTTGGCGTTCAACTCGGCGATTTTTGGCGTCGAATATGGTGTATGCATCCCGACGCACAACACACCAGTCACCGTCTTCTAGATAAATGATGCGTTGGGTGAACGGGGAAACCGCCAATGCGTCGGAGCCGAGAAACATCTCGCCATCGCCAATGCCGAGCACGAGCGG
>JBCBAO010000304.1:0-3132 GCA_038532405.1 Pseudomonadota bacterium
GAAAAATCTCTTGCCAGGAGAGCGGTTCTGGCACACCGCTCAGCCGCCGCTCATAGGTCCGCGACAGCGCATCCATAGCTCGGCTCAAGGCTTCTGGCGGCGCTTCGCCGGGGTCCAGCGGTTCCAAGGCATCGGCGAGGGCGAGGTAGAGGCGGTCCAGCGTTGGCTCATCGCCAAGCCGTTTAAGAATGGGCCCAGCGGATGTAATATTCCCAAGCAACTCATCCAACTCGTCGGACGAGAGATATAGTAGCCCGTTCTGCACGAGAAATGGATCGACGCTGGCCGCAAAGACATCCGTCACAACATCGGTGCGCTCACGCAACACCTCGGCGACACGGAGGGAAAACGCGTCCGCCTCATCTTCGCTTCTTGCCCGAATAACGAGGGCAATGCGCGTTTCCTCATCGGGAAAGGCCTGTTCGAAATCAATCTGCGCCTGGCGATAATCAAGGCCGGAGGACACCATTTGCGACGTGTCCGAATTTACGCCAAGCCCTGTTACAGCAAGCGCAAGCCCAATCATTGCCAGGGCTGTCAGGGAAGCAATCGCCTTTTTGGGGTGGCGCATCACCAGCGACATCCAGCCCCAGAGAGACCCTTCGATACGCGTGAGTAAACGGAGGTTCATGACAAACGGGAGCTTGAGCCGGGGATTCGTACTATCTCGACCCTAGACTGCACGCCCCTCGCCTGTCCACTGGAATACTGGGGATCATGCTGCACTTACATGGCCACGCAGGTCATCGGCATGGCCTGCCAAATCACGTATCAAGACACGCCGCGCGTCCTGCGGTCCTGGAAATACCAGCCGTCCAGGCTCCGATGCCCGAAAGCCAGCCCCCTCAAAATATGTCGGATCACCGATCAGGATTGCAGCGGACCAGTTCGCCTCCTTTGCTGCGTCAAGCACGTGGTCGGTGACGGTCAATCCCAGGCGTTGGCCGCGGAATGCGGGATCGATCGCAACCGGGCCGACGAAAAGCGCGAGGTCGACGGGCCCAACGCGGACCGGCCAGGCACGAACAGCACCAATCACGGCCCCATCAGAAACAGCAACCCGGCTGATCGTGGGAAGCGAGCGCCCATATTCCCGCACACGTTCGGCAGTCTTCGCGAAGTGCCCTGGGCCAAACGTGCGATCATAGAGGTCCTCGATCGCGGCTGCATGCTCACTGGGGAATTCAGGTGTGATATCGATCATGGGCGGGCTCGATATATCAAGCGAAACTACAAGCCCAGCCCTCGGACAGGTGATTCCCCATTCACAGGCGCAAAAATATGGAAAATCGTGATTTTTTGCTCACATTGTCGCTATTTTGCCATATTTTGCGATCAAATACTCACAAATAGCGAGCAATCGCTCACATAATTAGGTGGCCAAATAGACGGAGCAAGAGACATGTCAGCCCTCGCAGCACTCGCCATTCTCAGCGCCTTGGCCAAAATCGCAGCTGGAATGCTAGCCGCCGACTTTCTATCAGGTGTATTCCATTGGTTTGAAGACAGGTACGGCAATCCCGACTGGCCCATCCTCGGCCATACAATCCGGCAAAATCAACAACATCATCACACACCGCATAGCTTTTTGACGGGCACCTTTCTCTCCCGCAACCGGGAGGTTTTCGTCGTCAGCTTGCTGGTCCTTTTCGGTTTCTGGGCGGGTGGACTTCTGAATGCATTCACTCTGTCGATGGTAATATTCGGCATGTTTGCAAATGAAATCCATGCCGCTGCCCATAAGAGCCCAAAGGAAAACGGCCGCCTGATCACCTACCTTCAAAAAACGGGGATCATTCAGTCCCATGCCCACCATGCAGCCCACCACCGCCAAGGCAAGGATACCCATTTCTGCGTTATGACGAATTACATGAATCCGGTCCTGGAACGGATCCAGTTCTTTCGGATCCTGGAATGGATTGTCAAAAAAACCGCTGGCCAAGCCCCGCGCTTTGACGACAGCGTGAACCCGAAATACCGCGCAACTTAATCACCCGCTCTTTCAATCCGCACCGACCAGCGTATCGTCCGGCATACAATCTAAAAGGTCGAAAGGGAGAATTGGGTATGGGTGTTCTAGCGGGAAAAACGGTGCTGATCACCGGCGGCGGCAACGGTATTGGAAAAGAAACAGCATATCTCGCCGCCAGGGAGGGGGCAAAGGTCGTCGTAAATGATCTTGGTGGATCTCTCTCCGGCGATGATGCCGGCCATGCTGGCCCGGCGGAGACTGTTGCGGCGGAGATACGCGCCGCTGGCGGCGAAGCCGTGTCAAACTCAGACAGCGTCACAGATATGCAAGCTGTCAAAGGCATGGTCACCCAGGCCCTCGACACATTTGGCAGCCTCCATGCCATCATCAATCCAGCCGGAATTCTCCGTGACGGCATGTTTCACAAAATGTCCGAAGATGATTGGAAAAGCGTTATCGACGTTCACCTCCACGGCACATTCAATGTCACCCGTGCAAGCGTCGAACACTTTCGCGACCAGGAGGATGGGTCCTATGTCCTCTTCACCTCCACGTCGGGCCTGATCGGCAATATTGGCCAGGCCAATTATGCCGCAGCGAAGATGGGTATTATGGGCCTCTCCCGCATACTCGCCATGGAGGGCGCGCGCAAAAACATCAGGTCGAACATCATTGCACCATTCGCCTGGACACGGATGATCGCCTCCATCCCCGTAAAAGATGAGGCCGCAGCTGAACGTGTGGAACGGATGAAAAACGGCATGCGCGCCGATCAGGTCGCCCAGCTTGCCGTGGCCCTTTGTGCCGACAAGGCCAAGGCCGTCTCTGGCCAGGTCTTTTCAGTTCGCGGCAACGAGGTCGTGCTCTTTGACCAGCCTCGCCCCCGCAAATCCATAACCATGGCAGAAGGCTGGACGCCCGATAGCCTGCTGGATGTCGCCCTTCCGGCCATGGAAGCGGACATGCTCGACCTTGGCGCATCGGGCAGCGTGTTCCCCTACCCGCCACTTTAGGGGAAAGCACGGTCTTCGCTTACAGCATCCCCTTCGGTCAGAATGGATTTGGCTGACCCCCTTTTACCATCGGGTTTTTCCACAGGGCGCGAAAATAGAGGTCAGGTTTCGCTTGCCAGGTCGAAACTTACTGAATATTGATAATCA
>JBCBAO010000305.1:0-3105 GCA_038532405.1 Pseudomonadota bacterium
GGTAAACCCTACAGAACCGGTAAGATGGTCGCGAAAGTAAACCGACCCGCTTGGGGACTTGTTAACTATGTTTTCAGGGTTTTGGCGATGGCGGGTGCCAGTTAAGCAACATCATCGCGTTTTCGACCAAGGCCAATCTCTTTGGCAAAGTCCGACCGGCGCTTGGCGTAGTTTGGCGCGACCATCGGATAATCCGAGGCCAGGCCCCACCGCAGGCGATATTCCTCCGGCGTGAGATCATAGCGCGACCTGAGATAGCGCTTCAGCATTTTGAGTTTGCGTCCATCTTCCAGACAAACCAAATAATCCGGGGTAATCGATTTGTTGATTGGTACGGCCGGCTCGGGGCGCTGCGGCATATCTTGCTTGGGTTGCGATATTGCATTGAGTGAATCGTGCACGGATTTAATCAAATCGGGGAGACTCGATGCGTGAACCGGATTATTTGAAACAAAAGACGAGACAATGCTCGCTGTCATCGCGAGAATATCTTGATTTTTCGGCTGTTTAACGATGTCTGATTCCATTATTTCAAGGAATCCTCTTGCTTATTTGATATATTGGCTACTCGGATACATGCCGTATAACCAATAGATCAAGTATTAATCCTCAGTTCATGTTCAAAACAAGCTGTTTCGGCGGCTGTCCCCAGGCCGTATTTCGGGCTTGCTAGACGTGTATTCGCCGCATACATCGGAGGCATACACGAACGGTAAAAAGGAATCATGAGGATGGCGGACACTGCGACAGGCCAAATCACCGGCATTGGCTCGTTTTTCGGCACGCCATTAAGCGACCGTGACCCCGAACTTTTCGATGCCGTGGCTGAGGAACAGACGCGGCAACAGCATCAAATCGAGTTGATTGCTTCGGAGAACATCGTTTCCCGTGCGGTCATGGAAGCCCAAGGGACGGTGCTGACCAATAAATATGCCGAGGGCTATCCCGGCCGCCGTTATTATGGCGGATGCGAATTTGTCGACCGTGCCGAGCGCCTGGCAATCGCTCGCGCCAAACAATTGTTTGATTGCGGGTTTGCAAATGTGCAGCCGAATTCTGGCAGCCAAGCCAATCAGGCGGTTTTTCAGGCTTTGATCAAACCTGGCGATACAATTCTGGGCATGAGCCTCGATGCCGGAGGGCACCTGACCCATGGCGCACGCCCGAACCAGTCGGGCAAGTGGTTTAATGCCGTCCAATACGGCGTTCGGCGCGATGATGACCTGATTGATTTCGATGAGGTCGAGCGCCTGGCGAAAGAACATAAACCTCAAATGATTATTGCCGGGGGATCTGCCTATCCACGCCAGATCGATTTTGCGAAGTTCCGCGCAATCGCAGATGAGGTGGGAGCCTGGTTCCTCGTCGATATGGCGCATTTTTCCGGCCTGGTGGCGGGACGCAATCATCCAAACCCTCTGGACCATTGCCATGTGGCGACGACGACCACCCACAAAACGTTGCGCGGTCCGCGGGGCGGTATGGTGCTCACCAATGATGAGACGATCGCGAAGAAGGTGAACTCAGCTGTGTTCCCCGGTATTCAGGGTGGACCCTTGATGCATGTGATTGCAGCGAAAGCGGTCGCGTTCGGTGAAGCGCTCACGCCCGAGTATCGTGCTTATACAGCCGACGTCATACAGAACGCCCAGGCCATGGCGGCGGCCGCAAAGGCGAGCGGTCTTGATGTGGTCTCCGGTGGCACGGACACCCATTTGGCGCTGATCGACCTGAGGCCCAAGGGCGTGAAGGGCAATGCGACGGAGGAAGCCCTGGAGCGGGCTTACATCACATGCAACAAGAATGGTGTGCCGTTCGACCCTGAAAAGCCGGCGGTTACCAGTGGTATTCGCGTCGGCTCCCCGGCCGGTACAACGCGCGGATTTGGCACAGGTGAATTCACCCAGATTGGAAACTGGATTGGTGAGATTGTCGACGGACTTGCGGGTGGCGGCGATATAAGTGCCCTGGAGGACAAAGTGCGCGCCGAAGTGAAAGCGCTTACAGCGGCATTCCCGATCTATAATGGCCTTGGAGGGTAGCGCCCTTGCGGTGTCCATTCTGCGGTGCAGATGAAACAGCGGTAAAGGATTCCCGGCCAGCTGAAGAGAACAATGCGGTTCGGCGTCGCCGGGCGTGCAGCAAATGTGGTGGCCGTTTCACCACATTTGAGCGGGTGCAATTGCGCGATATTACTGTGATCAAGCGCGAAGGCAGACGCAGCGGATTTGACCGGGACAAAATTGTTAAAACAGTAAGCCTGGCCCTGCGCAAACGGCCTGTCTCCGATGATGAAATCCAGCAGATGGTCTCCGGCATCGTGCGGCGCGTCGAAAGTGGCGGTGAGGCCGAAATCGCGTCTTCAAAGATTGGGGATATGGTGATGGAGGCGCTGAAGGACATCGATCCAATCGGTTATGTCCGCTATGCGAGTGTCTATCGTGACTTTAGCGATCCGGGTGACTTCGCAAAATTTATAGAAGAAAATGCCCTGAAGGATGAAGGCGAGGAGGTGTGAGCCTGCCACAGGTCACTTGGAAGGTTGCCACCTCGCTGGACGGGCGCATTGCCCTTGCCGACGGCACAAGCCAATGGATCACGGGATCGGAGGCCCGCGCCCGCGTCCATGAAATGCGGGCGGACCATGATGCGGTGATGGTTGGGATTGGAACGGTGCTCGCCGACGATCCGCTGTTAACAGCGCGGACTGTGCCGTTGCCGGCGTCCCAGCCGGTCCGCATAGTCGCCGATAGTCGGGCGCGCACCCCCCTTGGCGGGCGGCTCGTGGCTTCTTTAGGTTTGGGGCGGATTGTACTTGCGACCGAGGAGGCAAAGGAGGGTCAGCTCGGGGATGCTGGCGTGGAGCTTTGGCCTTGCGGTAAAGACGCTGAAGGCGGAATTGATCTTCTCTACTTTTTAAAGCGTTGCGGTGTTGAGGGGATCAATTCGATTTTTCTGGAGGGTGGCGGACAGCTTGCGGCATCCTTCGTGCGGGCCGGGCTTATCAGCCGAATACACTGGTTTCGCGCGCCCAAACTGATTGGCGGCGATGGAGTGCCGGCCCTTGGATCAATTGGCCTCGCCTCAATGGAGGCGGCTCCGAAT
>JBCBAO010000306.1:0-3098 GCA_038532405.1 Pseudomonadota bacterium
CCAACAAACGACCCAATAGATCGTCTCCGCCCGTGCGGGCAGTTAACCGCCGTGCTTGCCTGTCATCGACGCCTTTGATCAACCAAAACCGCCCACCAAGCGATCCCTCAACATCAAAGAGATAGGGGGACGGCTCTGGCGGTTTGCGAATCGGCTGGTTCATCCATCCGTTTTAAGCGATTGGGCGCTTCGAGCGAACCCTCCGAACCAGTCCGGTTGCCGATGACATAACCAAAGTCTCTGTGCTCGCGAAGCCGCCATTCATGTCAACGCCCTTAAGCAACCCGCCATCGGTGACACCTGTTGCGCAAAACACCGTGTCCGACGATGCCAACTCATTGAGTTGGTAGAGCTTGTCCAAATCGGTGATACCGACACGCTCAGCCCGGCCGCGTTCGTCTACGTTCCGGAAGTGAAGGCGGCCCTGCATCTGGCCACCAACGCATTTCAACGCAGCGGCGGCCAGTACACCTTCGGGTGCCCCGCCTTGCCCGAGATAAATGTCAATTCCTGTCGCGGGATCCGTGGTGTTAATCACACCCGCCACATCGCCATCTGTAATAAGGGCAATTCGCACTCCGGCTGATCGCAGACCTTCGATAATCCCAGCATGGCGCGGCCGATCAAGCACACAGGCTGTAATTTGGCCGACTGGAACCCCCTTGGCATCCGCCAAGGACTTCACATTCTCAGCTGGGGTTGCATCCAGGCTTACCACACCGTCGGCATAGCCAGGCCCAATGGCAATCTTGTCCATGTAGACGTCGGGTGAGTGCAAAAGTCCGCCCTTCGGCGCAACTGCGAGCACAGCCAATGCATTTGGCATGGCCTTCGCCGTAAGGGTCGTCCCTTCCAGCGGGTCGAGTGCAATATCGATTGCCATTCCCTCACCCGTACCGACAGCCTCACCGATATAGAGCATGGGGGCCTCATCTCGCTCTCCCTCTCCGATCACAATGCGCCCTTGCATATCAACGGCGTTGAGCGCGGTTCGCATGGCATCTACCGCAGCCTGGTCGGCGCGCTTCTCGTCGCCCCGGCCGACTTCGTGAAACGCGGCAATCGCTGCAAGCTCTGTCACATGGACCATGGCATCAGCGATGGAAGCTGGCAGTGTTGTTTCTGTCATTGAGTTCCCCCAGGGGCTTATATCTTAATTCGATTGGCCCGTTTCGATACGGATCAAGCGTGGTGTGTCAACCAGAGTATCCTGGTTTTGAAGCTTGTTCACAGCGCGTGCCACACTGGCCTTGGTGCACTCATGGGTCACAATGGCAATGGGTGAAGCCGCATCCGGTCCAGCCGAATCCTGCATGAGCTTGTCGATTGAAACACCTTCGTCAGCGAGCACCTCGCTTAGCGCAGCGAGGCTACCTGACTTGTCCGCCAGGCGCGCTCTCAAAAACCAAGGAGATGTTTCCTCTTCAGTTGGTTCAATAAACTGCCTGCGCATATGATGCGCCGCGCTACCAAAGGCTGACCGGGCACTTGGCCGGAAGAGTTTTGCAATATCGCCCATCACAGCGCTCGCGGTTGGACCAGCGCCGGCTCCTGGCCCGGTAAGCGTAACGGCCCCCAACGGTTCGCCTTCAATGCGGACTGTGTTCAGGCTACCGCCAATCCGGGCGAGGTCATGTCCAAGTGGCAGGGCCTTTGGTTCAACGCGGCAGACGACACCAAGTGGCGTTTCGATACCTTCGGCGATCAGTTTAACTGTATAGCCAAGGCGGTCGGCGAACTGCAGGTCCATGACATCCAGATCTTCAACGCCGGAAACACTAACTTTGTCAAAATCGATATCGGCCGAGAACGCGATGGCAGACAGAATGGCTGCCTTGTGGGCGGCGTCCAATCCAGACACATCGAGCGCCGGATCTGCTTCTGCGTATCCAAGGGCCTGCGCTTCTTTCAGGACAGCGTCATATGGGCGTCCGCTCGCGAGCATTTCAGACGTCAGAAAGTTACATGTGCCGTTCAAAATCCCCGAAACGCGTTTAACGGCGATACCGCTCAGGGAATCCCGCAAGACCCGCACCACTGGTATTCCGCCTGCGACAGCGGCTTCGAAAAGTAGGTCCACACCATTTGCTTGAGCGAGCGTAGCCAAGGCCGTGCCATGCTCTGCGATGAGGGCTTTATTCGCTGTAACAACGGGCTTACCAGCGCTCAAAGCTGCCTCAACGGCGAGTTTTGCGGGCCCATCCGAGCCACCAATCAGCTCAACGAATACGTCAACGTCCGGATCCGCTGCCAAAGCCTCGGCGCTGTCAAACCATCCGTAAGTATCAATAGCAACGCTTCGGCTACGGGATCGGCTACGTGCGGTCACGCCGGCAATCGAGACTTTGCCTGGAAGTCTCAAAACGTCTTGCTGACCGATCAGCTTAATCAGACCGCAGCCCACATGGCCAAGGCCAGCAATCCCAAGTTTCAATGCCGTCACGGCCGCTATCCTTTAAGTCTCATAAATAATTTAGGCGGCAGCGACCGGCTCAGCGCCTGGAACACCGCGGCTTTGGAGAAAGCGGCGAACATTGCGGGCCGCTTGGCGAATTCTTTGTTCGTTCTCGACCAGTGCAATACGGACAAATCCATCTCCATGCTCGCCAAACCCGGCCCCGGGCGCAACGGCCACATGCGCCTCATTGATCAATTGCAGCGAAAATTCAAGGCTGCCGAAATGTTGGCACACGTCCGGGATCGGTGCCCAGGCAAACATTGATGCTTTTGGCGACGGAACAGGCCAACCAGCCCGTGTGAAACTTTCCACAAGAACGTCGCGCCGCTTGCGATAGACGCTGCGCGCGTCCTCAACACAGTCTTGCGGGCCGTTCAGGGCCGCGGCCGCTGCCACCTGTATCGGTGTATAAGCGCCATAATCGAGATAGGACTTTACCCGGGCCAGCGCTGCAACAAGACGTTCACTACCGGCAACAAATCCTATGCGCCATCCCGCCATGGAATATGTCTTGGACATGGTTGTGAATTCCACCGCAATGTCCTTCGCCCCATCGATCTGGAGAATGGAAGGCGTCGGTTCGTCGAAGTAAATTTCATTATAAGCAAGGTCGGACAGAATGATCAGGTCATTCTTTCGC
>JBCBAO010000307.1:0-3097 GCA_038532405.1 Pseudomonadota bacterium
CCCGCCGCAGGCGCCTCATCTGGACGCGCCTTCTTCACGGCGTCGCGCACCTCAACCCAGGACCCATCATGGCCAGGAATAGCTCCCTTCACCAAGATCAGCCCGCGCTCAACATCCGTGCGGACAACTTCAATATTCTGAACCGTCCGCCGCGCAGAGCCATAATGGCCCGCCATTTTCTTACCCTTGAACACCCGGCCAGGATCCTGGCATTGGCCCGTTGACCCGTGGGAGCGGTGGGAAATGGACACACCGTGTGACGCTCGCAATCCGCCAAAATTCCAGCGCTTCATCGCACCAGCAAATCCACGACCGACGGTGATGCCAGCGACGTCAACTTTCTGACCTGGAACAAAATGATCGGCGACCACTTCGGCACCGATCTCGGGAAGCTCGCCGTTCACACGGAATTCGACGAGTTTTGCCTTTGGAGCGACACCGGCCTTGGCGAACTGGCCGCGCTGTGGCTTTGGCGTCCGTTTGGCTTTTTTGGAGCCAGCGCCAAGGACAATCGCCGTGTAACCATCATTGCGGGTCACGGTGTGTGTCTTCTTCTCGCGCCCCGTCTTAACGGTCACATCGCGGTCTGCATCGGTGCGCAACCCGACCACCTGGCACCCATCAAGCGACAACACCGTCACCGGAACATGCTGTCCGGCATCGGTAAACACGCGCGTCATGCCAAGCTTGCGGGCAATTACGCCGGATCGTTCAGCCGGAAGCGTCATTATCGGCCCCCTTCAAGCTTAATCTCAACGGCCACACCGGCGGAAAGATCAAGCTTCATCAGCGCATCCACGGTCTGCGGGGTTGGATCAACAATATCGAGCATGCGCTTATGGGTTCGGATCTCGAACTGCTCACGCGACTTCTTGTTCACGTGGGGGGACCGGTTCACGGTGAAACGCTCAATACGGGTCGGCAGCGGGATCGGTCCGCGCACATCCGCACCCGTTCGCTTCGCCGTGGAAACGATCTCTTTTGCGGACACGTCCAAGGCCCGGTGGTCGAAGGCCTTAAGCCTGATCCGAATATTCTGTTTGTCCATCGGTCATCCGTCCACATGAAAGCGTGCGTTTGGGCCGCAAAGGGTTGCACGCCAAACTCACGCTAGGAATTCAATTGTCTGTTTCGGGGAGGTGCGTCTGCCGGTTCTGGCACGGCCACCTCGTCGAAGGGCGGTTTTTAGTTCACGGCATCGGCGACGTCAACAGGGGAAATGAGGGGATTTTGCAGACAATCTGGGATTTTTAGCGAGCAAGAACTCGCACTTCCTTCCGTTCCGCGAATGCAACCAAAATTCCCCACTCCGATGAGGCAATTGAACCAACCCCCAAGCCCATCTCTGTATATGATGGACCAACCAACTCCTCGAGCGCAAATGCCGTCCTAGCGCTCCCCCCAAAAACCCTATTGTACAATCAAATCCGCCGACCCCTCAATCAAAGCTAAATTGGCGCACTTCACCCAGCTCGGGATAGGCAGCCAGCAGGTCAGACGCATTAAATGCTGTGGCCGCGGAGGATGCTCCCAAACCAATCTCCAAATAGCTTGGACCTTCCGCATCAAGATACCCCTGATCGGCACCTTCCTCAAAAACAATGGCCTGGGGAGACGAACTCGAAATGACGATAAGCTCAAAATTCAAATCATCATCCACATCGGAGCGGATGACACTTTCTGGCACACCCGTCGGCCAACTATAGGTCGCTTGGGCAATTTCACCTTGAACGTTGACGCCAACGACAACAAGCCGGTGGATGCCTGCATGTTCGCCATCGGTAAACACGAGCCCCAACCCGCGCTCGCGTAATCGAACAGACCCCACAAATTCCAAGTCTTCCGTGGTATCGAGATCCAATGCCACCGGGTCTGTTAAAGTTCTGATAGCTGGACCGGGCTGTGTCCTGTCGGAAATGATCCCGCTTACGGTTATATCATCTGAATTAAATGCGATCACAGTCGGGCCAATGCCGCTGGCGGCCAGATTCGAGGACAGCCTAGTACGATCTTCAATTGCAAGGGTCGTGCTGCTCAAATCGCAAAAGGATTCGCCCTGACCCAGCTGATCGGTGATCACGAACTCAAACCCGAAAAATTGGAATGGCGGACCGCCGGCCCCCAAGCCGACGAAATCTATGTCCGTCTGCCCTGCTTGTATGCCACCGTTTCGCCGGCCAATAAATTGGAGGGTTTCGCCAGGCTGGCCTGGTTCACCTATTGACAGAAAGGCGCAAGGGTCCTCAACGGCGAACTCACCGATTGGCAGAAAACTCCCTCCGAAAAGAAAATCCGATACATCATTTGTGAAAAAAGATACGGCGTCGCCAGTTTCGTCAACGGTCACGATGAGATCGAATATTCGGCTGGAAAAAAATTGGCCCATGCTGAAGATGACAAAATCAAAAAGCTCTACCGACCGATCAACAGGCTCGGAGAGCGCAATGCCAGCATCAAAAAAGATATTGCTGAAATCATCCACATTGACCTGCGCAACATTGTCATCATTGCCCATTTCTGAGGTTCTCAGAAATGTAAACGGAGCGCGGACGAATGCTCCGAGTTCAACGAATTCTGGATTACTGTCCGCAAAAGGGATCGTTCCAATGAGGCTGAGGCTTGGCCCCGGGAAATCCGGCTCCAGATCAATATTCGTCAGCTGAACATCCACGCTAGCCGTGCCGAATAGTTCCCCATCGGACACCTCCACCTGAAACGTCGCCGTCTCCGTTGCGGTAAGCTCAGGCACGTCAAAACTTAAGGTCGGCTGGGTGGGATCGGAAATGTCGAAGGCCTGGCCCGCCGTCTGTGTCCACATAAAGCTGAGGGCGGTGCCCTCACTATCGCTGGACGCAGATGCATCAAGCGTAAACGGTTGGCCTTCGTCCGGCGTGGTGGTGTCAGCGGTAATCATCGCGACGGGCGCATTTTTTGTTGGCGCAGGCGCTGCAACGGGCGGCGGCGCGGCCGCGGGCGGCGCAGCCGCAGTGCCATCCCCTCCTCCGCATGCAGAAAGCGCCAGAAGAGATGTCCCCAACACGAATTTGGTTGCCAGCGCCAGCCGACAAAAAGGTCTTTGTAGATCCATAAATTTTTC
>JBCBAO010000308.1:0-3089 GCA_038532405.1 Pseudomonadota bacterium
ATTTCATTTCCGGTATGTGTTTGTGGGATTGGCGAAGCCCATAAGCACGGTAAGCGTCACCACCCGCTGACTATCCCATCACCGTAAATGCGGTTTCGGGGTATTCCGGTGGTGGCAAGGCAATGATTGCCGAATATGAAGCGGGTGGTGACGCTTACCGTGCTTATGGGCTTCGCCAATCCCACAAACACATACCGGAAATGAAATACCATTCCAGCCTTTCCAACGCACCAGTATTCACGCCCGCAGTGGGCAACTATGCCCAAGGCATGATTGTAGAGGTGCCGCTGCCTCTATGGTCCTTGCCGAGCGGTGCGAACCGTCAAGATCTGGCGGATGCCTTGCACGCCAGATATACGGAACAGGGCTTTGTTGATGTCCATACAATAGATGCCGCCGATCAGATATCTGGGCTCGATCCGGAGGCTTGCAACGGAACCAACAAGATTGATCTGTTCGTCTTTGGATCCCACGAACAAGCCCGGTTGATTGCGCGGTTTGATAATCTTGGAAAGGGTGCCTCTGGGGCAGCCGTTCAAAATCTCAATTTGGTTCTCGGCAAAGATGAGGCCGCGGGACTTTCCTAGTCCAGGCCGCGGCTCACCCGGATATCCTCCAATCGCGCGCGCACATAGGTGCCGGGTGCATCACCTAGCTTTGTATCGGCAGGCATACGCGCTGGCACTCTCTTACCGGATTTTTTCTTTAGCCATTTGAACCAGAAAGGCCACCAGGAGCCGGGGTGCTCGGTTGCGCCTTCGATCCATTCATCTGCCGTTTCGGGCAGGTCGCCATTGATCCAATGCTGATATTTTTTGCTGTCGGGGTGATTGACCACGCCGGCAATGTGTCCCGATCCAGACAGGACAAAAGTCGATTTACCAGAGAAGGACTTGGCGGTCCGATAAACCGACTCGTAGGGGCAGATATGATCATCCCGACTGGCTTGAACGAGTACCGGGATCTCTATGTTTGTGACATCCACGCGCTTGCCGAGTACCTTGAAGTTCCCTTTCGCCAATTTGTTCCGGGCATAAAGATCCCTCAAATAAGTGCGGTGGGTTTCAGCAGGGATATTGGTTTGATCGGCGTTCCAATAGAGTAGATCGAAAGGGCGCGGCTTCTTGCCAAGCATGTAATTGTCGATCACATATCGCCAAACAAGGTCGACAGGGCGCAACCAATTAAATGTTTCGCCCATCGACTCCCCGGGCATGACCCCTTGGTTTGCGGCAACGAGACCGTCGATATGTTCCAGGGCCCTATCGTCCGTAAACACCAATAGATCACCAGCGAGTTCGAAATCCATTTGGGAGGCAAAATACGTAGCTGATTTGATACGTTTGTCCTTCTCCTGGGCCATTAAGGCGAGGGTGGATGTCAATAAAGTCCCACCAATACAATAGCCGACAGCGTTCAGGTTTTTTGTACCGGAGGCCTCAAGGGCCGCATCGACTGCGGCAAAGGCACCTTTCTCGACATAGTCATCCCAGGTATAATCCTTCGTAACGTCGTCGGCTGATCGCCAAGATACGACAAATACGGTGAAGCCTTTGTCACGCAGCCAGCGGATCATCGAATTTTCTTTGCGCAGATCGAGTATATAGAATTTGTTGATCCAGGGCGGAAAGATCAACAGCGGTCGTTTATATACTTCCTCGGTCGTTGCGTCATATTGAATGAGCTCAATCAGATCATTTCTGAAAACGACTTTGCCTGGAGCGGTGGCAATGTTTTCGCCGAGCATAAATGGAGATTTATCCGTTTGGCTGATCGAGAGCCGGCCCTTACCGGTCTTGATATCCTTGCGCGCCTGGCGGATCCCATCCAGAACACTGGTGCCGCTCGTTTGGATCATCGCCCTTAGGGCTTGGGGATTGGTTGCGAAAAAGTTGGTCGGTGCGAAGGCATCCACGGTTTGCTGGGCGAAGAAGCGTGCCTTGCGCTTATCAGCGTCCGGCAGGCCCTGGGCACCATCGATGAGAGACATCATCCAGTTCGTGTTCAGCTCATAGGTTCTGCGCATCGCGTCGAAAAGCGGGTTGGCGGACCATTCGGGATCTGCAAACCGGCGATCTTTAGTCGTTTCTTTTCCAACGCTTCCGGTCATGAAATCGGTCCACGTCGCCATGAGGCCCTGCATAAGGTCCATATTGGCGCGGAGCAGCCGCCCGGGATCCGAGGCGAGGGATTGTCCAAGTTTGGCGAAACTCGCGCCAGCTGCAAATGGGTCAGCCTTCATATCGGACATAGGTGCCAGACCGTGCCCCATGATTTCGGACAAAAGTGCTTGGCTTTCGCGGGTCGCTTCGGCCATGGTCGCTGTAAGCGCCTGTAATTCCGCGGGGTTCTGCTGGGCCAGCAATTCGGCAAGCCTTTGGGGTGCCTCGGTCCTGCCGGATTTACGTGTTTTGTCTGTCATCGCTTCTGCTTTTGGCCTCGCGCTTCTGCGTGAATCTCCATATAGTACAAAAGGATATGGAAATCGTGACTTTCAAGGTTAAAATCTCAATGATCAAGCATTTATGGCCATGCTTTTTGCTGATTACCGGTTGCGCTTCCCTGGATGATGTTGTCGGCGGAATAAGCAACACGCCGGAATGGTTTCAACAGCGGCGAGTGGAAATTCGCGGCGACGGTTATCCCAGACTAAGTCAAGTTCCAACCGTGTCGGCGATTTCAGTGCCCCAAGCTCGCATGGAACTGGGTAGCCAGGAAGCTGCCGCCGCCCGCGCGACCTTGGAGGGGCATCCGCGATCTGAACCATCGCCCTATACACCAGATCAGCTATACGGCTTGATGGCCGAGTATCGACCGCAAGTGCCAGACCTTGAGCCGAAGCCCGAGGGATTTCTTTCGCCTGAGGATATTGCATTCCTCCGCGCTCAGCTTGTCGTTCCTCCTGTTCAGCTTGTCGTTCCTCCTGTGAGGTAGAGCAATGGCTGTAGAATTTCACAAAATCAGGCGTCTGCCGCCTTATGTTTTCGAGCAAGTTAATCGCAAGGCTGCGGCCCTGCGTGGCGAAGGGGCAGATGTCATTAATCTGAGCATGGGCAATCCAGATCTTCCGACGCCAGCGCACATTGTTG
>JBCBAO010000309.1:0-3037 GCA_038532405.1 Pseudomonadota bacterium
AGCCAGCTCACGCTCCAGCATGACATGGTAATGATTGGTGCCGGATATATTGCGGGTGCCACCGGCTCCAGCGCCGCATCGATCCAGAGCCTCATGCATCGCGTCAAGCACCAGAGGGTGCTGACCCATGCCAAGATAATCATTTGAGCACCATACGGTCACATCATCCGGCCCGATCTCACCGTGGTTCCGGGCTGTCGGGAATGCTCCCTTTTTCCGTTCGATATCAGCGAAGATCCGGTAATTGCCTTCGTTTTTTAGAGCCTGCAGCTCCTCGGCAAAAAAGGCTTCATAGTCCATCAGGTCCTCCCATAATCAGGACGATTGCGGCGGGGTACCGCATCGCTGTCAGTTGTTTTGTGAATGGCCCAGGCCCAGAGAACAGCATCCGGGACGGGCAGAACGAGCGCCAAGTGTTCGATGACTGCAAGGCTCGCAAGGGTGGCAAGGAGCAAGAGCCCCGTCGCCGTAAATGCCCCTGCAGGTTCGGTAAGGCCGACATAAGCGAGGGTGAAGGCCACGCCGGTAACAAGGGCGATAAAGATGGGAAATAGCGCTGTCGCTTGGCGCTTATTGAAATAGGTCGACAAATAGCTGAGATGCGGCGGTAACATATGGTCGGAAACATTCGGCGCTCCGAGGAACACAATCATCTTTGAACTGAGGCGCATGCCCCAGAGAAGAAAGAATGTCATCGCGGCAATGCTGTTTGGCGCACCGATACTAAGCAGCAGAATAAGAAAACCATGGGCAGCGATGGCGAGCTCATGGTGGATCACAGCTTCGGTGGAAACGACAAATCGGGGCCAGATCTTCAGGTCTGGCGGGCAGGGCGTTTTCCGCGGCCCCGATATATAGCCAAACAGAAACATACTCTCATGCCAGGCCCAAAGAATGATACCGCAGGCAAAGCCGGCATAGGCACCGGCGACCGTATCCATTTCCCTGAGATGCAGCACGCCGAAGGTCGCCGCCGCTGCCGCGATCGAGCCGATGATGGCCGCCCCATAACGGACGCCGCCACCCTGGCGAACGAGCCAAAGCAGGGAGCCGGTGCTCATCCACCAAATCATAATGGCGGCGAGAATTGGGGCACCAAGGTCCATCATTACCAAATAGGCTCCAATCGCGATTGGGCCGGAATGCGGTTTGGTTTTGTGCCCATGAAGAATAGGCGACCAAATTGCGCGGCGGCTTTGATCCTCAGGCCTACACCTTGAACGGTGCCGAGGATTCCACCTTTCTGCTTCACCGCCTCAATTTTATCAGCGGTCTGCCGAAGGCGCTCTATGCGCTCTAGCCATTTGGGGTTCTCTATATCGAGTTCCACCGGGAAGACCTGGCGGGAAATCTCCGTCGTCAGACGGAAAACGTCCATATCGTAGCTCGTCGGATCGACGCCGAGCGCATCATGGAAATGGGGCCGACGATGGTCGCGAACATACATAGTTGCAAATACGGCAAGGAGGAAAAACCGGATCCAGAGCTTGTTCAGTCCGGTCAGAAGTTTTGGATCTGACCGCATAAGCAAGGCAAAGGCTTCACCGTGCCGGAACTCATCATTGCACCATTCCTCGAACCATTTGAAAATGGGATGGAAGCGGCGGCTCGGATGCTTCTCCAATTGGCGAAAAATAGTAATGTAGCGCGCATAGCCGATCTTTTCTGACAGGTAGACGCTGTAGAAAATATATTTTGGCTTGAAGAACGTATATTTCTTGGTCTTCGTGAGGAACCCCAAATCCACGCCGATGCCAAAGTCGCGCAGAACATGATTGATAAACCCCGCATGGCGGGCTTCATCCCGGCTCATTAGCTTGAACAGATTCTTGACGTCCTCATTCGTGGAGCGCCGGGCAATCTCTTTGTAAAGAACACATCCGGAGAACTCAGCGGTCAGTGAGCTGACAAGAAAATCGACAAATTCGGCCCGCAATTCCGGGTCCAGCTGATCGAGCATGTTGTCGAATTCATCGGTCCGTTTGAAGTGCCCCTTGTTTGGATCACTTTCCATCTCGGCGATCAGCGCGTCCCATTCGCGGCGGACGAGGGATACATCGAGCCGGTCCATCTCCTCGAAGTCTGTCGTGTAAAAATGCGGGCTCAGCAATGTGTTGTCGAGCGCGATATCATTGGTATTGAATTCGGCGGCGCGGCTGCCGAGTGCCTCTTCGGCGGTAATCGGAGCGAAGGTCATCGCAACATTCCTTCAGAAAAACTGACTTCAAAGAGTTCGGTGAGTTCGAAGAATGACTGGATCCGTATCCAGATCTTCTCAAAAAATCCGGCCTGGCTGACGGTGGCGCGCCGGCGCAGAACCAGCTTCTCCCCAAAGGGCGGAAGGCGGACCGCTGCGCCATGGACCAGAACGCGATCGCCTATGGCGAGGTCCTCGCCGCCGTCGAGTTCGACATGGGCCTCCAAGGTTTCCCATGTGTGAATAACCGTGACTGTGCAGGGCACGTCCTTGGTTTTTTGCTCCTTCATGAAGTCCCTCCAGGTTTCATCGCGAACAACTGCGCAAAGGTTTCGGCATTGCCTTTGCCGAAGGCTTGCAGCGTTACAAATTTCTCTGTGGTTGGATCGTAGAGCGTGACCTGACCACTCTCTCCGCGCATCAGTTCAAAGGCCGGCTCCGGACCGATGCCGAGCTTCCGGCGGTCAAAGGCGAGGGCCCGCAACGCCGTGCGGACAAAGCCTCCCGCTTCCGGAGCGTAGACGTGTATCAAATCATTCGTTGACGGATCGTACACACCGATCCCCCCGTCGGCCTCATCTGCGAATCGGATCGACATGGTTTCGACGGCAGGCTCCGGCTCCACGGCGACACGGCCAAGTCCTGTCCAACTCGACACGGCCGCTAACAGAACCATGGTCACCGCAAGAACGAAGAAGCCGTATCGGACGATTGCCGGGGCGCGGGGGCCGATTGGAGAGTGGTGATGAGCGACGGTCATGTCTCGGATCTCCTAATGCGCTGGCGCGGCGCCAGATGGAACGTCTTTGGTACCAGCAGGCGCGGGGGCTGGCGGCGACC
>JBCBAO010000310.1:0-3001 GCA_038532405.1 Pseudomonadota bacterium
ATGATGGCTTACAAAACACTTATTGGTGCCTCTTGCCTCGTGATTATTTCGGCGTGCGCGACCCCGGTTGTTGAAACCCCGATTGTCGAGACCCCCGTCGAAACAGCTGAGATTGTCGAAACCGTATCTGAGTTTGACCGAGCGCTTGCAACGGCCGACGAGCTGGTGGAAGCCGGTAATACGCCGACGGCGATTGATCGGTTAACGCAGCTTCTCGGCGATGCAAGCCTGACGGATAAGGAGCGCGCAATCGCGCATTTCGAACGTGGGCAATTGCGGTATTCTCTTTCAGGATATGATGTTCTCGGTGCCGTGGATGATTTTCAGACAGTTGT
Organism: Pseudomonadota bacterium; assembly: GCA_038532405.1. Taxonomy (GTDB): domain Bacteria; phylum Pseudomonadota; class Alphaproteobacteria; order Caulobacterales; family Hyphomonadaceae; genus CALLCD01. Next base: position 336 of record JBCBAO010000310.1, read on the forward strand.
CAGCGACTATTCTTCGAGTTCGCTTGCTGGCGAAGCCCAGGAGCTCTTGGATACTGCGCGAGGGGAGGCGACATCGCTGAACTTTATTGCCGAGCAGCCTGAAACCGGCCGTACTGACCGCTTCCAGGCCCTCTATCGCCTGGGCCAACATCAGGACGCGATCGATGTGATGCTCGGATCCAATCTAACGCCTGATAATGCTTATCTCGTGTCGATGTACCAAATCGGTTATCTCTGCGATGGCGAAGACCTGACCGGCCCGGCATATAGGGCGACGGAGCCGGATGGAACGGATCGCGAGCTGAGGTTTTGTGACTTTGGCAAATAGTGGTCGGACTTACTGAACAGATTTATAGACTACCGACAGCGACGGCCGCCCGGCAACTTATTGACTGGCATCTTGACGTCCGCGGGCTTGAGTGGACAGAGCCGGGCACCGGTCGCGATCGTTGGATGCCCTTTGCGTGTATGCGCCGCATTTCCATTGGTGAGACGGGACGCTGGGGATCGGTGATCCGAATAAGTGGACCGCCGGGCGCTATCTCGATCTCGAGAGAGCCGAATACCGACGGGTCGCAATTCTTTGCGTTTGCCGAGGCCGTTATAGCGGGCGCATGCGGGTCTCAGGCGCGCGTTCGTTTTCAAGTTAATCATCGCGGATTTCGATTTGGATGGCTTTGGGCGCGGACTGGTAATGCAGAACCGCTTGATCGGAGCGTTTTGACGCGGCACCTGAGCCCGCAGTGATTGCCCCTTTCCCTGACGCTGCCGTCATGGTTTGTTGGTCCCATAAAAAATATACAGGGATGGAAAATCATGGGCACACATTTGCCACCGGGTTGGCCAGCGATGTCGATTGAGCAAGCCAATGCGCTGCTCGCCTCGCCGGGCTCCCCCCTCGGTTTAACGGAAACGGACATTAACGGGATATCTTTCAAGACCTACGCGGCTGCGCCCCCGACCTTGAGGGAGGCCTTCGAGGTCGGTCGGACCTGGGGTGAGCGCGACTTTATCGTCTTCGAAAATGAGCGCGTCACCTATGACAGCCACGCCCGGGCCGTGGAGCATATGGCGAAGGCCATGGTTGAGACCTATGGGATCGTGAAAGGGGACCGGGTTGCGATCATTATGCGCAACTATCCGCAATGGTCGGTCGCGTTCTGGGCCGGTTTGATGATCGGAGCTATTGTTACGCCTATGAATTCCTGGTGGACCGGGGACGAATTGGAGTTTGGACTGCGCGATTCCGGTGCGCGGCTTGCGATTGTCGATCCACAGATATTCGAGCGCATTCGAGGGCATTGGGATAATATGCCCGATCTGGAGGCCCTGGTGATTGCGCGCGACCAGGACGACCGTCCTGATCCGCGGATCACGCCGATGAAGGATATTGTCGGACCTCCCGCTGGCTGGGCCGAGCTGCCTCTGATTGGCTTGCCAGATGTCGCGCTTGTCCCCGAGGATGATGCCACCATCATGTATACATCGGGAACGACCGGGAAGCCGAAAGGGGCCCTTGCCTCCCACCGTGCGATCATCTCCAATATGTTCAACGCCATTACATGCCGGGCGAGGCGATATTTGCGGGCAGGCGAAGCGTTGCCTGAGCCGGATCCGGATCCTGCAAATGCGAATTCTGTTCTGTTGTCAGTGCCATTATTCCATGCAACCGGCGCATTCGCCGTTCTCGTCCCGACGCTGGTGACGGGGGCAAAAATCGTGATGATGTACAAATGGGACGCGGGAAAAGCCCTCCCGATCATAGAAGCTGAGCGGATCAAATCCATAGGCGGCGTTCCGGCAATTGCCTGGCAAATTCTCGAGCATCCCGATCGCGACCAATATGATCTATCGTCGATCGAAGCGGTTGCATATGGGGGCGCGCCTTCGGCACCTGAACTCGTATCGACGATCAAGTCGACGCTGAAATCGGCGCAACCCTCCAATGGCTGGGGCATGACGGAGACGTGTGCGACGTCGACCCAGAACTTTGGGGAGGACTATGTCAACCGGCCGGACAGTGCCGGTGCTGCTCCGCCGGCATTGGAGCTTAAAGTGGTCGGATCGGATGGGGCCGCTCTGCCCGCCGGAGAGGTTGGTGAGCTGTGGGTAAAAGGGGCGTCCAATTGCAAGCTTTATTGGAACCGGCCCGACGCAACCGCGGAAACATTTGTGGATGGATGGGTTGTAACGGGTGACCTGGCGCGCCTGGACGAAGAGGGGTTCCTCTACCTCGTGGATCGCGCAAAGGATATGCTGATCCGCGGAGGTGAGAACGTGTACTGTATAGAGGTTGAAAATGCGCTCTATGATCATCCCGCGATTATGGACGCGTCCGTTGTCGGCATTCCCCACAAAGTGCTTGGTGAGGAAGTGGGGGCCGTTGTTCAGGTGAAGCCCGGCAAGGCCATTACGCAGGATGAGTTACGTGCACATGTCGCCTCGCAAATCGCTGCGTTCAAAGTGCCGGTCGAGATTCAAATTCAGGACACGCCATTGCCACGTAATGCGAATGGAAAGATCTTAAAATCAGAATTGCGTGGGCAATTTACGCCAAGGGGATAGATGTCAAACGAGGATATGACATATCCGAAGGGCAAGGATGGCAAACCTGCCGCCCTTGAAGCCCTTTCCGACATTGATGGGCGGCGATTTTCGCCGTCTGC
>JBCBAO010000311.1:0-2976 GCA_038532405.1 Pseudomonadota bacterium
CTTGCCCGTGCTCTAGCGGGCTTTGAGATCAGCCGTTAGCTCTTCCAATTTTGCAATGAGCGCATCAGCAGATCCATTGTTTCGGTCGAGAAGATCGAGAAACTGGGCCCTTTGCTCAATTGCCAGCCAGAGCAATTGGCCATCAATATTCAAGGCTACGTCTACAACCTCGTAGGTATCTCCACGTTTCAGAACGCGCCAGCGAACGTCCAGCAATTCCCCATCCGATCGCATAACAATTGTATCTACAATTGAGTCGCGTTCACTTCGATCCGTCGACCCTTTTACATCGATTTCAGAGCCGCGATAATCGTCGAACTGGACTTCATATGACGCCAGACTATAGGCACGGAACGCATCCCGGTATCTTTGCAATTCCATCTCTGTGAACCGGCGCGAATATTTTCCGATGACGAAGCTGGAGACACGATCGAAGTTCGAAAACTCATTCATATATGCATTGAAAGCATTGGTGCGTTCATTGGCATCGAGATCTGGATTACCAAGGGTGGTCAGCACCAGCCGGGCATTCTCCTCAACAAATGCCTCCGATGCCTCATCGGCATGCGAGGAGGACACGACCATCGCACACAGACTTGCAGCGAGGCATAGGCATTTAATGGCGTTCATGACTTGTAGCCTTTATTCTTCGTCCTCAAAATCATCAAAGTCGTCGAAGTCCGGAAGATCGTCATAGGGGTTGTCAACCGGTTGCCCATCCCGGACAGCCGTTTTTCGGCCGGCTGAATAAGCCCTGCGCAGGGCCGTATAGGGTTCTGGTTGATCTTGCAGAGCCTCGAAAGCGTCGTTCAAACGTGCGCGGGTATCCAAGGCATTGGTGACGACAAGTCCGCCATTGAGATAGAGATCGAGATTGTCACTCACCCCAAACTCTACCCATGTGAGCGGATCGAATAAATTATCAACAACGCCGCCAGCTGTGTCTCTCAGATTGGTCGGCCCAAGGAAAGGGGCCATAAAATAGGGTCCCATCGGCATACCCCAGACACCCAATGTCTGACCAAAATCCTCGGTATGACCTTCAAGGCCTGACTTTCCAGCAACATCGAACAAACCGCCCAAACCAATGGTGGTATTGATTAGGAACCGAGTAAATGTCTCTGCTGCGCGGCCCGGCTTGCCTTGCAAAATATCATTCGCAAACGTCACCGTTGAGTTGGCGTTCACGAGCGCGTTGTGCACACCGTCGCGCGCGGGCTCAGGTACAGTTTTAATGTAACCCCGCGCGACCGGACCTACGATGGCGCGGTCTACCGAGTTGTTGAAGCCATAAACTTTACGGTTAAAGCTTTCGAATGGATCGTAGACATCATCGGTATTTGCAGGTGGCGTGCTCGCGCAGGCCGAGAGCCAAAAGACCACAAATGCAGTTTTCGCGAGTGCGCGCATGTAAGAAACCCCTGGAAAACATTTGCGCCTATATGGGACGCTTAATCGGCCTATACAACTCAATCAGTCGTGAACCTTAAATAACACAAAGCAGAAAACCACACTTGTAAATTGATATAAATGTATGTTTATGTGTTTAAATGAGTGTTCCGATTGATCGATACGTTGAAATGTTAAGAGCTGTCGGCGAGCCCAATCGTCTTCGTATTTTGGCATTGCTGAGACACGGTGAACTTGCGGTCGGTGAGCTTGTGCAGATTACGGGGCAAAGTCAGCCCCGCCTTTCCCATCACCTTAAGGCCCTATCATCGAACGGTCTTGTCGAGCGGTTGCCGGAGGGGTCTTGGGTATTTTATGGCCTGCCAGCCTCCGGGGAGGAACGCCAGTTTTTGGACTCGGTTTTTTCTCAACTGGATTGTTCTGCCGTTGAATTCAGCCGAGATGTCGCAAAGCTTAAAGATGTCCAATCCAAGAGGGCTCTTGCCGCCGCATCCTATTTTGAGGAGATTGCCAAGACTTGGGACACCATCAGAGCTCTGCATTTTTCCGACGAGGCGATTGAAACGGCTTTGCTGAACGCCGCCGGCACCGGTCCCTTTGAACGGATTGTTGATATCGGAACAGGTACGGGTCGAATGCTGGCCCTTTTTGCAGATCGCGCGGGCCGATTGGATGGCATCGACTTTAGCCATCGCATGCTCACTGTTGCGCGGGCAAACCTTGAAAGTGCAGGAATAAGTCATGCTCATGTTCGCCATGGCAGCGCTTCGGCACTTCCCTATGATGATGGTTCGACGGACCTTGTCATCATCCATCAGGTTTTACATTATATAGATGACCCGAAGCCGGTTATCCGCGAAGCAGCAAGAATTCTGAAGCCAGGCGGTCAACTTCTTGTGGTCGATTTTGCGCCCCATAGCTTAGAGTTTTTACGGGATGAGCACGGCCATCGCAGGCTTGGTATTCGAGAGAATGCGATCGATGAGTGGTTTTCCTCCACTGGTCTGCGTGGCCTGAAGCCGCTGCGTTTTCGAGCTCCGGATAGTTTGTCCGAAGGGCTTGAAGTGCGAATTTGGTCCGGTCTCTCAGAGTCCCTCGCAAAGGAGGCCGTCGGATGAATGTTCCGAATGTGTCATTTGAGTTTTTTCCTCCCAAGAGCGGAGCAATGGAGCAAAAACTGTGGGATGCTATTGAGCGGCTGCAGGTTCTGGAACCGAACTTTGTGTCTGTTACATATGGTGCCGGTGGCTCCACGCGGGACCGAACCCACCGGACGGTGAAACGAATTGCCGATCAAACCTTTCTGAACCCCGCTGCGCATTTGACGTGTGTTGCGGCAACTAAGGAAGATGTACTTGAGGTCGTAGGTGATTATGCCACCGCAGGCATACATCACATTGTTGCATTGCGGGGGGATCCGCCGGATGGAATGGGGCAGGCATTTTCACCGCACCCCGGTGGATATGAAAGCTCCGTCGATCTTATATCGGGTATAAGCACTGCGTTTCCGGATAGGTTCCAGATTTCCGTTGGTTGCTATCCGGAGCCCCATCCGGAAAGCCGTGG
>JBCBAO010000312.1:0-2969 GCA_038532405.1 Pseudomonadota bacterium
TCGCGCAGTTCGCGCTGCGCCAGGGGTTGGACCCAGAGGTTCATCACCAAATGCAAGACGGCTACAATAGAGGCCAGCCGGATCAGCGGAGAGGCCACTTGCCACTGCGTCATGCCCGCGGCCTGGGCCACAACAATTTCAGAGTCCCTATGGATCCGATTAAGGGACCAGGTGCACGAGACAAAAAGCGCCAAAGGGGTCAAAAGCCCAATGACTTGAGGGGCACCAAGCCCAACAACTTTCAGATACACCCAGGCCGATTGCCCGCTTTCTACGATCAGGTCTGTCCGGCTTAGCCCTTGCGTGAGCAGTGCGATCACAGACAAGCCGCCGACAATGATAAGCAAAGCCCGCAATGCCTGGTAAAAAAGATATGTCTGAACCCGTAACATGGGTCCTCCCGATACACGGCCCGCCCGACTTTTTCGTGCTAGCGAGTTGCGCCCGGCGCGTCGATGCTTAGTTTGCCGTCAAAGCAGGAGTTTTACAGATGAAAATCAAGTTCGCAGGATCTGCAAAGACAGATATTGCCGCATTTTTGGTCGATGAAGGGGCTGCATTGCCGGCCTTGGCCGCGGAATTGGATGCAGCTTGCGGCGGCCTCTTGACCGAGGCGATCACCGGCGGGCGGTTTGATGGGCAGGTCGGCCAGCAGGCATTTGTTGTTTTACCCAAGGACAGTTCGGCCAAACGTGCTGTCCTACTTGGCATTGGCAAGCCGGGCAGCCGGACATCCCACACCTATAAGAAAATTGGTGGTGAATTCGTCAAATCCCAGGCGATGGGCGGCTTTGCATCGGCCTCCATATTTGTCGAAGACGCTGATGCTGCTGCCGAAATTGCAGCTGGCGCGCGCCTCGCAGCCTACCGCTATGATACGTTTCGAACCAAACAGAAGCCCGACGCCAAGCCAAGCCTGAAAGATCTCACCCTCGTGGTGGGGGACGCGAAGGCAGCAAAGGCCGCATTCGTCTTCCCCAATGCCTCCGTTGAGGGCACATATTTTGCGCGCGACCTCGTAAATGCGCCGCCAAGCCACCTGTATCCAGCCACTTTTGCCGAAGAATTGAAGTCCCTGGAATCCTTGGGTGTGGAAGTAGAAATCCTGGGTGAGGCTGAAATGAAAGCCCTTGGAATGGGCTCCTTGCTGGGCGTCGGCCAGGGCTCCGCGAAGGAGAGCAAGCTCGGCATCATGCGCTGGATGGGCGGCAAGGCAAGCGACAAGCCCGTTGCTCTTGTTGGCAAAGGTGTATGTTTCGATACTGGCGGCATTTCCCTGAAGCCAGGTGGCGGCATGGAGGATATGCGCGGTGATATGGGCGGGGCCGCGGCGGTTTCCGGCACGATCAAGGCGCTTGCGACACGTAAGGCGAAAGCCAATGTTGTCGGCCTCGTTGGCCTCGTTGAAAACATGCCGGACGGGGATGCAATTCGTCCGGGCGATATCCTGGAATCGGCGTCTGGACAGACCATTGAGGTTCAGAACACCGATGCCGAGGGCCGCCTCGTCCTCGCCGATGTGCTCTGGTACACCCAGGAATACATCAAGCCACGCGCCATTGTGGACCTTGCCACCCTGACCGGGGCCATTGTGATCTCCCTCGGTCACCACCATGCCGGTCTCTTCACGAACAATGACGACATGGCTGACGCTTTAACAGCGGCTGGCCTCGCATCCGGCGAACGCGTGTGGCGTCTGCCTATGGGGCCCGAATATGATCGGCTGTTAAAGTCCAAATTTGCGGATATGCGCAATATTGGCGGGCGTGCGGCAGGGTCGATCACGGCGGCGCAATTCCTGAAACGCTTTGTCGATGATGATATGCCATGGACGCACCTCGACATTGCCGGCGTTGCCTGGGTCGAGGGCCATAAGGAAGCAACGGACCCAAGCTGGGCGTCCGGATTCGGCCCCGGCCTACTCAATCAATGGATTGCCGATACTTACGAGTCCTGACGCAATTGCCCATAACTCTTGGGTAAGTGTTCACTTTTTTGATGTTTTACATCCTGAAGCATTAAGGCTCGGGTGTCGGATCCGGCCGAGCGCTACAGGGGAAAGTCAAATGAGTTATAGTTTCAGCCGCGCAATAAATGTATTCACCGCCGCCGTTACCCAGCAATATTGGGATGTTAAGGGGCGAACCAGCCGGACCGATTACTGGCATTATGTGTCGATTACCTTTATCGCCGGTTTCGTCATCGGCTTCATCGCCGGCCTGATTGGTGTTCCGTTTGTCGCAGATTTGTTCTCACTCGCGCTCCTTGCGCCAGGAATCGGGATGATCATTCGGCGCATGCACGATATCGGAAAATCGTGGTGGTTCTCTTTGATCCCCCTCTACAATCTTTATTTGGCCTGCCAGCCGGGGGATAAGGGATCGAACCTTTATGGCGAGGATCCACTTGGCAATCCAGCCGATGCATTTGCCTAGACCGCGCTAAAAACAAACCCAATTGAGGAGCGATGCCCTTGCCGCATCGCTCCTTTTTTGTACGAGTGCAATCCATGTCACAGACCTCGCCTGCGGAGTGGTGGTTTTATCACCTGGAGCGCACCACCCTTGAACAAGCCGCCGGGCCACTTCTTGAGAAATGCCTGGAACGCGGTTGGCGTGTATTGGCCGTGAGTGCTCGCCCCGAGCGGCGAGCGGCCCTCGACGAAGCCCTTTGGACGTTCGCCGACGGCAGTTTCCTGCCCCACGGACGCGCAGAGGCAGAAGGGCTGCTGCCTGCCGACCAGCCGGTGCTGATCCATGCCGCCGTCGAAAACCTGAACGAAGCGGATGTGTGTCTTTTGATGGACGGAACCGAAGTGCCACCTGATGCGCCATTTCAGCGGTGTATGGTGATGTTTGATGGGGGCGATGAAGCCACCCGCGCGACCGCCCGTCGGCAGTTCAAATCTGCAAAGGAAAATGGCCAAACGGTGCGGTATTTCCAGCAGTCGGGGCGGGGATGGAAAGAAG
>JBCBAO010000313.1:0-2968 GCA_038532405.1 Pseudomonadota bacterium
CGCTGATGGGGGGAGGGGGCTGCGATGCGTCTGCATCGCCCGCTTCGTTCACCTCATCATCGGATACGGCACCCACCCAGGCCAAAGCGGCATCAAAGTGACTTTTTTCAGGGCCCTCCAGGTCAGGCGCGACCACCACGACGGAGCTCGCCTGACCGTTCTGCAAAAACCGGGCAGCAGCAATACATTCCATTTGCTGGGCTTCGCTTCGTAAGGATGCCGCTTTGCCTTCGTAGAGGCGTAGCGGTGCGGATCCGAGATGATCACATCCCGGTATATCTTTAAATGCGTCGGCAACCTTGTGCGCCATCGTATTTGCGTCCTGAAAGGTAACCGCCAGTGGCCCGATAATGACGATCGCCTGGCTGCCATTTTCCGGGTTTCTGTAGGTTGGGCCCATCTGGTTTGGAAGTTCGGTCCAGCCCGCCGGCGGGGTATAGGTTTGTGCCAACCCCGGGCTAGCCATGAAAATCCATGCAATAAGCATAGCAGCTAAGTGCCTTTTCGACATCCGTCCCTCCGTCCCCAGCGACGATTCTCGCGCCTTAAGGTGTTTGTCGTTAGACTAATAGGAATTAACCATAATCCAGCTGTCGGCATTCCGCGAGGTTTCCGTAGATGAAACCATATTAAATCACTGTAATCATTGGATTAAATTTTTTACCGTCGAGACGGATGGACGACCTGCGAAAAGCGGCGTCTGAGATTGGCCAAATCGATGAAAACCGCCTATAAAAACAGACGATTCTCATCTGATTGGATATCCTATGGCAGATCCAGCTGAACAGCCGGAATATAAGGCAGACTCAATCAAGGTCCTTAAGGGGCTTGAGGCCGTTCGAAAGCGTCCCGGCATGTATATCGGGGACACCGACGACGGGTCGGGTCTGCACCATATGATTTATGAAGTTGTCGACAATGCCATCGACGAAGCATTGGCCGGCCATGCCGACGAAGTAACGGTAACACTCCATGCCGATGGCTCCGCTGAAATTACCGACAATGGGCGCGGCATTCCCGTTGGAATGCATCCAACCGAAGGGCGGTCAGCAGCCGAAGTGATCATGACGGAGCTGCACGCCGGCGGGAAATTTGACCAGAATTCCTATAAAGTCTCCGGTGGTTTGCACGGCGTCGGCGTTTCCGTCGTCAACGCCCTCTCCGTTTGGCTCGAGCTGACAATCCATCGCGAGGGCAAGGAACACAGCGTACGCTTCATCAATGGCGGCCTGACCGAGAAGCCCCTGGAAGTCGTCGGTGAAAGTCCCATGCGGGCCGATGGGTCCGGTCCATATACCGGTACGGCCGTCCGTTTCCTCGCCTCAGCCGAAACCTTCACAATGACGGAATATGACCGAAAGACGCTGGAGCATCGCCTGCGCGAGCTTGCGTTCCTAAATTCCGGGGTTCGTATTGTCTTCAAGGATGTCAGGGAAGCTGAGCCCTGGGAAACGGTGCTGGAATATGAAGGGGGCGTGAAAGCCTTCGTGACGCACCTCGACCGGCAACGCACAGCACTGATCGGCGAACCGATATATGCCATTGCTGAAAAAGACGGCATAACGGTCGAAGCCTCCATGGAGTGGAACGATGGGTACCATGAAAATGTACTCTGTTTCACGAACAATATCCCCCAGAGGGATGGAGGAACCCACCTGGCCGGCTTCCGCGGAGCGCTGACCCGCGTGATCAACAAATATGCGGCCGAAAGCGGCGTTGCAAAAAAAGAAAAGGTGTCAATCACTGGCGATGATGCACGCGAAGGCCTGACCTGCGTCCTATCGGTAAAAGTACCTGATCCGAAGTTCTCCTCCCAGACAAAGGACAAACTTGTTTCGTCAGAAGTACGCCCCGTAGTCGAAAGCTTAATGGCCGAGAAGCTGGCCGAGTGGTTCGAGGAAAACCCGAAAGAAGCTCAGAATATCATGCTGAAGATTGTCGAGGCTGCCGCCGCGCGGGAAGCGGCGCGCAAAGCCCGTGATCTGACCCGGCGAAAAACGGCCCTGGACATTACATCCCTGCCCGGAAAACTTGCTGATTGCCAGGAGAAAGACCCTGCAAAGTCAGAGCTGTTTATCGTGGAGGGGGATTCTGCGGGTGGGTCTGCCAAACAGGGTAGGTCTCGCGAAAATCAGGCAATCCTGCCACTGCGTGGTAAGATTTTAAACGTCGAGCGGGCCCGGTTTGATAAAATGCTCTCTTCTGATCAGGTGGGCACGCTCATCATGGCCCTGGGTGCCGGAATCGGGCGCGATGAGTTCGATATAGAAAAGCTGCGCTACCATAAAATCATTATCATGACAGATGCTGACGTTGATGGGGCCCACATCCGAACGCTTCTGCTCACATTCTTTTATCGACAGATGCCGGAAGTGATCGAAAAAGGATATCTCTACATTGCTCAACCGCCGCTCTACAAAGTCTCAAAAGGGAAGTCCCAGCGGTATTTGAAGGATGATCCCGAAATGGAGGCCTATCTAATTGAAGAAGGCACCCAGGGTGAAACGCTGATTCTTAGCGATGGCACGCAGATCGCGTCTGAGGATTTGCGTGAACGCGTTCGGGAAGCTGCGCTATTCAAACAGGCCATGTGGCGGCTGTCGCTGCGTGCGCCGAGTTTTCTGATCGAACACGCCGCAATAGCCGGTGCCCTGGAACCGGATGCGGACGATGCGTCTGCGCAGCGCACGGCAGAGCGGTTGAATGTAATCGCCGAAGAAGGGGAAAATTCCTGGGAAGGCGCATTCGATCAAGGCTCGCTTGTCCTCGTACGCACGGTGCGCGGTGTCGAGGAAAAAGCGGTGATCGATGCAACTTTGCGGGTAAGCCCAGATGCAACCCGTCTTGGAGAACGGGCTCGCGCGGTGCGCGAGATCTATGTCGACCCGTCGGTTCTGCGCCATGAAAAGGGCGGGGAATTCGAGGTTACTGGCCCGACCAGCCTTTTGGACGCTGTTCTGGAATCCGG
>JBCBAO010000314.1:0-2955 GCA_038532405.1 Pseudomonadota bacterium
GACTTTGGCACACGCCTCGCCTCTGCTGCTGAAGTGGCGGCTCATCCTCGGATGCGGGTGACCGCGCTGGAAGCCGATCTAGGACTAACCTACACTGTCGATACCTTGGCTTGGTTACAGCTCAGATACCGTCAACATAAATTCGTGTGGCTGATGGGAAGCGACAATCTTTCGAGCTTTCACAACTGGAAAAACTGGGAAACCATTGCCAAACGTGTCCCCATTGCAGTTGTCGCGCGGCCGGGTGCAAGGCCTGGCCATAGCCCTTTCGAAAGGCGCTTTGCTTCTGCGCGATTGCCCGAGCATGCCGCCGGGCGCTTGCCCTTTTATGATCCACCCGCCTGGACTTTCTTAAAAGCGCCGTTCAACGCGCAAAGCTCCACAAATCTGCGATGCGAGCCATAAATCGGGCTTTGCAGACGTGATTTGACACAAATCGTCTACGCGTTTTCAATTTTTGGTGAGGTTTAGGGGGAATTCTAGACCTCAATCGCTTTTTGAGGGTTCGGCGATGAGGGTAAAAGACGGAAAACAGCGCATTTTAACTGCGATGTTTAGCGGTGTTTCGCTGCTCGCCGCCGCCTGTAGTGGGGGAGATAGCAGCCCTGCATCCATTGCAACCGGACCGGAAATTGCGCCGCCGCCGACACCGACGGCTTTGGTGCCAACATTTGAAGCCAACGTTTTCCAACCCTCAACCGACTTTGTCGCCCAATGCGAAACCGTCCGCACAGGCACAGATATCGAAGGCAATACATTCCCAGACAGCACCGGATCGACGCTTCTGGAGAATTTCTGGCTCAGGTCATGGACGGAAGAAACCTATCTTTTCAATGACGAAGTCGTTGACCAGGATCCCGCGCTCTTCGACGATCGGCTCGACTATTTTGCTGAGCTTAGAACCACCGCCACAACGGCATCGGGGGAAGACAAGGACGATTTCCATTTTAGCCAACCGACAGAGGATTTCCTTGCGAGCCGCAATTCAGCAGCATCGGCAAGCTACGGCATCAGCCTGATCGCCCTTTCAACATCGCCACCACGGGATTTTCGCGTCCGATATACCGAACCGAATTCTCCAGCAACCGAGGAGACCCTTGGCGAAACCAATCTTATTCGTGGCACCCGAATTCTGGAAGTTGATGGCGTAGACCTCGTTTCCGCTTCGTCAGATGCAGACATTGAGGTGCTAAATGCGGGTCTTTTTCCGCAAACTGTGGGCGAGCGGCACCGGTTTGTGGTGCAGGATCCCGGAAGCACCGAAACACGCATCATTGACCTAACTTCCGTTGGCCTGGCCCCAAACCCAGTCAATCGATTTAGCATCATCGATACGCCAACCGGCCGCGTGGGATATGTGCTGTTCAACACATTTGGTCCCTTTTCATCGGAGCGCCAACTCGCCCAAACGTTCACAAGCTTGAGCAATGAAGGCGTATCGGACCTTGTCTTGGATATCCGCTATAATGGGGGCGGCTTGCTCGCGATTGCGGCACAGCTTGGATATATGATTGCAGGTCCGGATCAAACGGATGGCCGCGTGTTTGAGGCCCTTCGCTTTAACACGCCGTTCAGCGCAACCAACCCCGTAACCGGGGAATCCAACTCCCCCACCCCCTTCTTTGATGAAGGCCTCGGTTTTTCACTCAGCACTGGCGTCGACCTCGACAGCCTAGACCTGCCCCGCGTTTTTGTCCTGTCAACTGGGCGGACCTGTAGTGCAAGTGAATCGGTTATCAACTCACTCGTCGGCATAGGCGTCGATGTGATCCTTATTGGCGACACAACTTGCGGCAAACCGTTTGGCTTTTTTCCGACCGACAATTGCGGGGAGACCTATTTCACGATCCAATTCCAGGGCGTCAACGATGCCGGGTTTGGCGACTATACAGATGGCTTTGTGCCCTCGAACTCGACTTTCCCGTTTGGTGTGAAGCTCGATGGGTGTGTGGTCGCGGATGATCTAGACAATGAACTCGGCGACCCCGTAGAGGCCTTGCTTGCGGCAGCTCTGGAATATCGTGAAACAGGTACATGTCCCGTTGCAGCGCCCGCACCACTGACGGCACCGACGAGTTCAGCGGCTGCGGCGCGGCTAGTGGGGCGGCCCCTCCTTTTACCCAAGGGCGGGGTAATGGATGCCAATCGCGATATGTCGATGCCGAATTAAGGCGGTGCCAATATCTCCGCTTGGCGAAAACTGCCCTAAGTAATCCATTGGTGCCGGATGCTGCATTGAACAATTTTATTGGTTGGCCGCATATCCCTATGCTAGATATAGGTCGGAGCAGAACAGCGAGAGGAAGAAAGCCCTGTCCGCCACATCAAACCGGCACGCGAATGCAACCGTCGAAGACATTAAGCATATAGCCGACGCCGTTATCCAAACCCTCGAAGACGACAAAGCCGAAGAATTGCTTGTCATTGACCTAGAGGGAAAAACCTCCATCGCAGACCAGATGATTATTGCCTCCGGCCGATCCCAGAGGCACGTGTCTGCGCTTGCCGACCATGTGACCCGTTGCCTGAAAGATGCAGGGCTCGGCCGAATTCGTGTGGAAGGTCTTCCGAACGCCGATTGGGTGCTCATTGATACCGGCGATTTGGTCATCCACCTTTTTCGGCCCGAGGTGCGCAGTTTTTACAATTTGGAACGCATCTGGGGAGCCGACGCAACCGGTCACCGCGCAGAGCAGTCGTGAACCTGACCATCCTGGCCGTAGGGCAAATGAAGGCTGGCCCCGAGGCCGATCTTTACGAAATCTACCGGAAACGCTTCCAAAGTCTCGGGCGACAACTTGGTCTCACCGGCATTGACGATCTCTCCGTAAAGTCAGGCGGCGGGCTAATGCGCGAAGGTGAGCGACTAACCGGGAAGCTCGCTAGGGACGCAACCTGTGTTCGCCTCGACGAGCATGGACCAATGTTATCCTCAATTGCATTCGCAGAGAAACT
>JBCBAO010000315.1:0-2949 GCA_038532405.1 Pseudomonadota bacterium
GGCAGAAAAGACGCCTGGCCGTGCAAGGATTAGGTGCTAATCGCGGCAGCACTTGCCGGTATCAAAAAAGGAATGCCTCAGGCGGCCGTTGCCTTCTTTTCGATATCACGCTTGATTTTTGCCGCTTTGTCGGACAGCTGGTCCGATTTGGCTTTTGCAAGGAACGCGTCCAACCCGCCAAGCTTGTCCACTGTCCGCAGCGCCTTTGTCGCAATCCGAAGCTTGTAGACCTGGTCCAATGCCTCAGAGCGAAGCTTTACATCCACCAGATTTGGCAGAAAGCGGCGCTTCGTCTTGACGTTTGAGTGGCTCACATTGTGGCCGCTCATGGGCTTTGTTCCGGTCAATTCACACACGCGGGACATGGATTTCTCACTGGCAATCAATATTTTGGAAAATCAAGAAGCGTCGCCTAACCGCTAAAGGGGGCCGCGTCAACCACCCGTGTCATTCAATCCACGCCGCTGCGATAGAAATCCATTCAAGACCATTCGGTGTCGACGACCTGTGCTATTGGCCCAGGAAAATTTACGTAATGACAAGTCTTAAGCTCTAATAGTCCGCATGGGTGCGAACTTGGGCTGAGACGGATGACGGAATTAACTTCTCAACAATTTCTGGATGCGGCGGACAAACTCCAGAACGGTTTGGCCATTTATAAGGCCGATTTCACGCTTCTATATGCGAACGCGACCGCGCGGGATCATTTCCCCGTCATGTATGAGAATTTAGACAAGGGCATGAAGCTCGACGATGCTATTCGAGCAGAAATTGTCTCGATTTATCCAGACATGGAAACGGACGGTCAGGAGCAGATGGTCGAGGCGTGCCTGCAAGCCATTCGCGCATCCAGTTCGCTCGATATGGCCGCAAGTGGTGGCCGGTCTGTCAAAGCTTATCATTCATCAACCGCTGCGGGGGATGTGATCGGCATCAGCGTAGACCTGACCGAGCTTCGCCAACGTGAACGCGATTTGAAAAAGGCCAGCGCCGCAGCTGAGGCAGCAAGCCAGGCGAAATCAGAATTTTTAGCATCAATGAGCCATGAGATCCGTACCCCCCTGAACGGCATTTTGGGGATGGCCCAGGCGCTCCAGACACGCGGCCTGCAAGGCGATGAGCGCGAGATGCTGGATACGATCCTCGAAAGCTCGAAGTCCCTTATGACAATCCTCAACGATATCCTGGACCTGTCCAAGATCGAGGCCGGAAAACTGGAGCTTAGCCCCGTTCGGGTCGACCTGCGCCACAGGCTGTCCAGGCTGCAGAAATTCTTTGCCCCGTCGGCAGACGATAAAAACCTGTATCTGAAACTCGTTGTCGATCCGCGGGTGCCGGCAGAATTGGTTTTCGACACTGTCCGCGTTCGCCAATGCGTCTCAAACCTCATCTCGAATGCGATCAAGTTTACCGCCTCTGGAGGCATAATCGTCGCGGTGAAGAGCGCACCGCTCGCCAAGGCCGATCAGCACCTCGTAACGGTGCATGTCTCCGATACCGGGATCGGTATTTCGGACAGCCAGAAAGAAGAGCTCTTCTCCAATTTTGCCCAAGCGGACGCCTCAACGACCCGGCGGTATGGCGGAACAGGGCTTGGCTTGTCGATTGCCCGCCGCCTCGCACGCATGATGGGCGGCGATATCTCCCTCACCAGCAAACCTGGCCAAGGCTCGATCTTCACTTTCACATTCCGCGCGGACGTGCCAAAGGTAGAGGCCAAGCCGAAACCTGCGCCATCGGAAGACAAACCTAGTGTCGCAGAAGTGCCGGCAGCCCCTGAAATCACCAGTCAAACGGACAGCCAGAGGGCACGGGCCGCAGCACCACACCCCAAACCGGGCGCTGACCTGAAGGGCAAACGTGTTCTGGTCGTCGATGACAATGCGGTCAATCGCCGGGTTGCGCGCCTGTTCCTGGAGCCCCTCGGCGTGCGCGCGACGGAAGCTGCAAACGGCCTCGAAGCGCTGGAAATGCTGAAAGGGGAACCGTTTGATTTCGTTCTTCTGGATATGCACATGCCCGTCATGGATGGCCGCGAAACCATTAAACGTATTCGCAGTTCCGGCGATCTCTGGGACATGATCCCAACAATCGCCCTAACCGCCGATGCAATGTCGGGCGACCGTGAGCGCTGTTTGGAGCTTGGAATGGACGGGTATGTTCCAAAACCCGTTGATCAACGCGAACTGTTCAGCGAAATCCTCGCAGTGCTCGCCCGCGCCGCCGAAGAAGGGCGGTATAGCCCGCCCCCGTCCACTGAGCGGGAAACGCCAAAGCCGGTCGACCCGACCTCCGAAGTGCTGTTCGGGGACACTTTGGGATCGCTTGAACGAACCGGCTAGGCCGAAACGGCTGCTATGGTCTCCATTTAAACCTTGCCGAATTGGCGGGATCCCGCCAGATGGGACCAAGGTTCGCTCACCATATCGGACCAAGACGAGGCCAATTCCCCGTGTCACAAGTAAAAGCCGTCCTCGGCCCGACCAATACCGGAAAAACCCACTATGCCATCGAGCGGATGCTGGCCCATGGCTCCGGCATGATTGGTCTGCCCCTACGCCTGCTGGCCCGGGAGGTTTATGACCGTATCGTCGCCCAAAAAGGTGAAGCGGCAACGGCGCTGATCACTGGGGAAGAACGGATCTGGCCAAAGAGTGCCCGCTATTTTGCCTGCACCGTCGAAGCCATGCCGGTCCACGTACCGGTGGATTGCCTCGCCATTGATGAAATTCAGCTCGCGCAGGATCCGGACCGCGGCCACATCTTCACCGACCGGCTTTTGCATGCCCGTGGACGCGGTGAAACCTTGCTTCTTGGGGCCGAAACCATGCGGCCCATCCTGCACACCCTGGACCTCGATGCTGCATCGGACCCGCGGCGAAAGCGCCCCCATGATCACCGCTGCCCCGCCTTTTTGGCGGCGCAGCAATTCCGCGATTGCATAGACCT
>JBCBAO010000316.1:0-2946 GCA_038532405.1 Pseudomonadota bacterium
GTATCGTCGTCATTGTTGGCGACGGCATCTTCGCCATTCGTATCGGCAAGATCTGCTTCGGCGTCGACTGCAGCTTCGCCTTGGGATTTGCGACCGCGGCGACGGGATCTGCCGCGTTTCGGTGCGTCTTCCGATGGCGCTTGATCTGGATCGTCCTCAAGCTCGCTATCTTCTGCGGCGACGCGGGCGGCGAATTCCTCATCGTCCGGGTCCCCTTCGATAAGGGGTTTGGGGCGGCGTTTTCGCTTCGCATTTGGATCTTTCGTGGCGTCGATCTTGAAGTCGCCCGGCAACATATCGTCCGAGGAAGAGATCGAAATAGCAATGCCTGCCTCGTCCTCGATCGCCATGAAGGCATCGCGCTTGTTGTTCAGCAAATACAGCGCGACGTCGCCTGGTGCTTCAACCGACAGGGAAAGCAGCCCGCCTCCTGACGCCCGCGCCTCGATGGTGCGCAACAGTTGAAGAGCTGCTGATTCGATTGACCGCTGGCGGCCTGTTCCGTTGCAGCTCTTGCAGGGCGCAGAGCTGCTCTCAAGCACGCCGGTCCGGCGGCGTTGCCTGGAGATCTCCATCAGGCCGAATTGGGAAATGCGCCCATGCTGCACGCGGGCACGGTCGAGCTTTAGGCATTCTTTCAGTTTCTTTTCGACGGCACGATTGTTCTTGTTTTCGTCCATGTCGATAAAGTCGATCACGACCAGGCCGGCCAAATCGCGTAAACGCATCTGGCGGCAGGCTTCCTCCGCCGCCTCGATATTGGTGTTGGTGGCTGTTTGCTCGATGTTACGACCGCGGGTGGCTTTGCCGGAGTTCACGTCAATGGCGACGAGTGCCTCAGTCTGGTTGATAACCAGGTATCCACCGGATTTCAGGGTGACATTGGGTGAGAAAATCGAGTCAAGCTGGTCTTCTACCTTCTTCGCAACGAAGAGGGGGGCGGGATCTTTCCATTGCTTTACCTTGCGCGCCTGGCTCGGCATGAGCAGGCGTGCGAGGTCCTTTGCTTCCCGATAGGCATCGGCCCCCTGGACCAGCACCTCCTCGATATCCTTGTCGTAAAGGTCGCGCATGGCCCTGTGAACGAGGCCGCCCTCTTCATTGATGAGGGCCGGGGCATGGGAGTTGAAGGTTTTCTCGCGAATCGTGTCCCAGAGCCTTTGAAGATATTCGAAGTCTCGTTTGATATCTGTTTTGGTTCGCTTGGCCCCCGCTGTCCGAACGATGAGCCCCATGCCCTGGGGCACTTCGAGCGCGCGTGTAATGTTTTTCAGGCGCGTTCGGTCCGAGGAATTCGATATTTTACGCGAAATGCCGCCGCCCCGCGGCGTGTTTGGCATCAGCACGCAATAACGGCCCGCAAGGGAGAGATATGTTGTAAGTGCTGCGCCCTTATTGCCGCGCTCTTCCTTTACGACCTGGATGAGCATGACCTGGCGGCGACGGATGACCTCCTGAATTTTGTAGCGCCGGGAGGGGTGCACGCGGCGCCTCTGCTTTCGAGGGGCAGCCGAATCATCATCCTCGTCGTCGTCTTCATCTTCATCCGCGTCGGTCTCAGCAACCTCGGCTTCAGCTTCTGCTTCGTCGACCTCCTCGTCATCTGCGGGGTCGATAGCCGCTTCGGCGTCGTCCTCAGCTTCCTCGGCGGCGGCGAGTTCTGCCTCCTCGCGCAGCAAGGCCTCGCGGTCCTCCTGGGGGAGCTGATAGTAGTCCGGATGGATTTCGCTGAAGGCAAGAAAGCCGTGGCGATTGCCGCCATATTCAACGAATGCCGCTTGCAGCGAGGGCTCTACGCGGGTGACTTTTGCCAAGTAGATATTGCCGCGGAGTTGCCGTTTGCCGGCGGCTTCGAAATCAAAATCATCTACGCGTCCATCCGAGACCAGTGCGACCCGGGTTTCCTCCGGGTGGACCGCGTCGATCAGCATAAATTTGCTCATCAAAGTTAACCTTTTTGCAGGGGCCTGCGCGCGCTATCCTTAGATGCGCCATGTGTTGCCGCAGGGCCTTTGTGTTGTTGGAATTGGCTCCTGCGCAGACCGCACCGGGGGCGCTGGGGCGCACCGATGAACAGAAATATGCAAGCAAGGAGCCTATAATCATTGTCTTTCCAGTTTCCGCAGAGAACGCGCGGTCGTTTTTGTTTGAAAACGCCTGCAAGCGTAGCGGGGAAAATCGTTATAACGGCCACGAGTGAACCGTTCATTTGTCTAAATGCCCAAGTTTGATCCGCTTGGGAACCCGGAATCTGTAAACATACAAACAATCCTCGCGGAAAAGTGCGGTAAATCCCGGGTTAACAATCTCTGTGGCATGAACAAAATAATGGTTGGCAGTCTTTAGATGGAGTTCTCAGCGCGTGCTACGCTTCCTGCTCGTTAAATCTCTCATATTGATCGGAGTTCTATGGTTCGGCGGTCACGTTGCCTATGCCGATGTTCATGCGGTTTCGATCCAAGGCGATGGGGTAAATACGCGTCTGGTCATCTCCGCAGACAGCGAAATCATGCATGATGAGTTTTTAACGGTCGGCAGCGGTGCGTCCCTTGTTGTGGATGTCGATCGCAAGCCCTGGATCGGCAGTGTAGACGGGTTTGAGCCGACCGGCGGAATAAGGTCCTATGATTGGGTTGAAGGCCAGCTGGTATTTTGGCTCGACAATCCCATGGTCATTGCCAGGACACTCGATTTGCCTCCCTATGGCGCGCGGACCAGCCACCGCCTGATCATCGACCTGGTCGCCGTATCTTCCGCTCGATTCCAGCGAGCGGCACGCCGGGATATGCAGCGGCTGGCTGCACTTGAGGCGGAGCGTCGGCTCGCATCTGCCGAATCGCCGCGGCGCGTCGCAGCCGGCGGGCAACAATATATTGTCGTGATCGATCCGGGGCATGGTGGGCGTGACCCTGGCACAAGTCACCACGGGGCAGTTGAGCGCGCAAT
>JBCBAO010000317.1:0-2942 GCA_038532405.1 Pseudomonadota bacterium
GCATCTATGATCTGCCCGGTATCGGTCTGCAAGAGATAAGTCTTGTTGCCATGGAGAATGCCGGGCTCACCGCCATTCAGGGCAGCGGCATGCTTACCGGTCTCAACGCCGTGTCCCGAGGCTTCGACACCGATCAACCGAACGCCTTCATCCTCCAGGAAGGGATGGAAAAGGCCGATGGCATTTGATCCACCGCCAATGCAGGCGAGCAATGCGTCCGGCAAACGCCCCTCCCGCTCCAGAATCTGGGTCCGCGCCTCCCGGCCGATGATCGACTGGAAGTCCCGAACAAGCTCGGGATAAGGGTGCGGTCCCGCCGCCGTTCCAATGCAGTAAAACGTGTCCTCCACATTGGTCACCCAATCGCGCAGGGCTTCGTTCATGGCGTCTTTCAGCGTCCCCGTGCCGGAAGATACCGGCACAATGTTCGCCCCCAAGAGCTTCATGCGAAACACATTGGGCTTCTGGCGCTCAACATCGGTCTCCCCCATGAAAACGACACAGGGCAGCCCAAACCGGGCGCACACCGTCGCCGTTGCAACACCATGCTGGCCAGCGCCGGTCTCGGCGATAATGCGGGTCTTGCCCATCCGCTTCGCCAACAGGACCTGTCCGAGGCAATTATTGATCTTGTGCGCGCCGGTATGGTTCAACTCATCGCGTTTGAAATAGATTTTTGCGCCGCCATGGTAGGCGGTCAGCCGCTCGGCAAAATACATCGGGCTCGGACGCCCCACATAATGGGCCCACAGGTCGTCCATCTCCGCCTGGAAGGCCGGGTCCTTCTTCGCCGCGCGGTACTCGTCCTCAAGCTCGAGGATCAGGGGCATCAGGGTTTCGGCAACATAACGGCCGCCAAAGTCTCCAAACCGCCCATTTTCATCGGGCCACTGGTCCCAGGTGTTCGGCTTATTCATGGTCGGCATCCGTCTCGGTCAGGCCGCTTTTGCGGCGGCGATAAACTCTTTAATCAAGGCGGCACTCTTTATCCCGCGATGGCGCTCAACACCAGAGGAGACATCCACAGCGGGTGCCCGGGTCTGCGCAATGGCGGCGCGCACATTTTCCGGGGTCAGCCCGCCGGCAAGCATCCAGGGTCCGGGCGGCTCCCACCCCACCAGCACGGACCAGTCAAATACATCGCCATGGCCGCCGGTGCGGCCCGCATCCGCAGGCGGCTTCGCGTCCAGCAATATCCGGTCCGCCCGGCCATACGTCTCCGCCACCGCCAAATCTTCCGGGCCGGCCACACCAAGTGCCTTCCAAACCTCCGCGCCTGTCCGAGCCTTGATCGCGTCCACCCGGTCCGGGGGCTCCCCGCCATGGAGTTGAAGCGTTCTGATCCCGAGACCGATCACAGCGTCCACATCGGCATCGCTCGGGTCGACCAGCAAGGCGACCGGAACAGCCTCCCCCACATGCAACAGCAAACTCGCCGCCGCGGCGACCGTCACATGTCGCGGGCTCGCCTCGACAAATGTAAACCCGATCCAGTCCGCCCCGGCACGCGCCGCTGCCTGTACGGTATCCGGTTCACTCAATCCACAGATCTTCACACGCACCATGTAAGGCACCTATGCCCGATCAGCCCCCCGGGCAAGCCATCACCGGATCCGCGTGCGGAAGGAAATCGCAAATTCAGGATCCGGGTCGCCTGCAGCCATCACACCTTTGGGATTGAAACAGACAAACCGCACCGCCGGGTCATACCCCGCCCCCGGTGTATAGGTGCAATCGGCAAAAGAGGCAGGACCCGTGGCTGCGTCGGAGAATCCAACATCTGTGGCGAATACGAACGGATCGAGGCCCGTCGGAACGATCGTCTCAAACACAACGGGCTGGGTCTCAGGCCCTGCCCCATCCGCATCTCCGTTAAAGAAAGTGACCTCGGTGGGCAATTGGTCGATCAGCACAATCGAATCGGAATCCGTTGGCAGCGTGCCGATATTGCTCACGCGGATCGTATAGGTGACATCATTGCCGGGCACAGCATAAAGGCCAAGGCCATCCGGATCGAACACCTCGGTTGTTTTTTGTGCGGCAAGGTCCGGTGTCCCCGCGAGAATGACAATTTGATAGTCTTCAACTTCGCCATTCCCGGCAGCATCCTGGATCCCAAGCCCAACCGAGGTCGACCACCGAAACCGCGCAAAGGACGGTCCGGGCACCGCGCTCGGTGGAACCGTCAGGGAGAGCATGATGGTGCCGTCCGCATCGGTATCGCTCGCATCGACAACCCCCTGCTCTCCAGGCCCCTCAAAATTCCCGTCGCCGTTCCAGTCGAACCAGGCCTGCAGCCGCCCGCCTATCCCGACAACGGCGACCTCAATCATCGCCGGATTACCCGCCGCAAAGGGGGAAAGGGTCAGGCCATCATCGCCCGTATCACCAGAGGCATCGGCGCTGTCGAATGGGCCCGGATCAACGGTGTTGATAGCCCCCAATCGAAATGCCGCGTCAAAAATGTGAATAGGGTTGCCATAGGAGAGCGGCGCATCGCCAAAATCCTCTTCGGCGGCGGGCTGGGGCGCAGGCGTTTGAAGGTTCGGGCAATCAAAGGCGAGGGACGTTAGACGTGTCCCCGTATCGGTCCCGAGCGACCCGATGGCATAGGAAAAGGTCGACACATCGGTGAAGAAGGTCGTGACGATGTTCTGAACCGCCGTTGGATCGATGCCTGGCGCTGTGTTGACGGTATCGGCTTCAAAGCGGACAAATCCCGGAATGGACGGGCCGGATTGTCCAACCGCCAGCTCTGTCGGGTCATTCACCGCAAACTCCACCAATGTATCGGAAAATTCCGAAAACTCCCTCAGATCCCCGCCATTCCCGTCGACATCGATGGCGCTCGCGGCAAAATCAAGAATGGCTGGAAGTGTCGTGCCGGTAACGACAAAGCGAAACTCGATCCGCGCCAAGCTCTCATTCCCTGCCGAGTTTAG
>JBCBAO010000318.1:0-2931 GCA_038532405.1 Pseudomonadota bacterium
GCAAGGCGCAAACGTCGCCCTCGGGCCGAGCACTGGTAAAGTTGACCGCATTGTTTCAAACGGGTTTGGCGACGGGGTATCCCGGCATCCCGGAGCCCCAAAACAAGATCATTGGGCTGATTACGCCGCCGGTGCAATCGAAAAAGCTAGGCAGCTCGGCCTTATATCCACATGTGTTGATATTGCGATCAGCAGCAATGTCCCTGGCGGCGCTGGTCTGTCCTCATCTGCGGCATTGGTGACAGCTATTCTGCGCGCAGCGAGTGGTTTGGCCGGCATGTCCACGGATCCTGAAACTTTGGCCCATGCTGCGCGGGCCGTGGAAAACGACTATATTGGCGTCCCGTGCGGCATTATGGATCAATTGGCCGTGGGGCTTTGTGACTTCGGTGAGGCTTTAGCGCTTAATACCAAGACCGGCCTGTATACAAAGATCCCTATTCCAAACGGTTGGGCCTTCGCGGTCTTTCATTCCGGTGTCCACCGTAAGTTAAGCGATGGTCGGTATGAGGAGCGGTTCCGTGAATGTGCTGACGCGGCAGATTTGCTAAATGTTTCACATCTCAGTTTGCTTTCCGATGATCGGTTGTCGGACGCTGCAAAGCTTCTGCCCAATCTTGCTGCGCGGACCCGCCATGTGGTCAGTGATCATCGCCGCACGATCAGTGCCATTGACGCCATGCACCGCGCCGATATGCTTGCCTTTGCCAAACTTATGAACGAAAGTCACCGGTCCTATGCCGTCGACTTTGCAGCCTCGACGCCGGAGATCGATACACTTGTTTCGACTGCTTTGGTCGAAGGAGCGAGCGGTGCTCGTCTGACGGGTGGCGGGTTTGGTGGATGCATTGTAGCTTTGATGCCAAAAGAATCGGCCGCTGATATTATCAGGCGTATAGAGGTGGCTAGCCCAAGCGCGCGCTTTTTAGGCGAGTGAGATCAGCATTGGCCGCTCGCCTATCTGCATGATTGGTGGGGAGGAAGCCCTTGGGCTTGTGCCAAAGCAATCGGCCTGTAACGTGGTCAAAAAAGGGGGGGTAGGAGAGTCCTATGGGCCAACAAGATAATTTTGCTTCGAACTATTGGCGGGAGACCGTGCGGTTGACACTTGGTCTCCTGGCCATCTGGTTTCTCGTTTCTTTTGGGGCGGGTATTCTGTTTCGGGATTTTTTGGACCAGGTGAGCATAGGGGGTGCGCCGCTCGGTTTCTGGTTTGCCCAGCAAGGATCCATCTACGTTTTCGTCGCTTTGATCTTCTACTATTGCCGCGCCATGGCGCGTCTCGGCCGCAAGTATGGCGTGGAGGACTAGGCCATGATTGCCGATGTCTGGACTTGGTTTTTCGTTATAGCGACGTTCGGCCTTTATATTGGTATCGCTTTATGGGCCAGGGCAGGCTCAACAGATGATTTTTACGTGGCAGGCCACGATGTGCATCCCACGGTGAACGGAATGGCGACAGCGGCGGACTGGATGTCGGCTGCAAGCTTTCTCTCCATGGCGGGCTTGATCGCTTTCCTTGGCTATGGTGGATCGGTCTACCTGATGGGGTGGACAGGCGGGTATGTACTGCTTGCACTTCTGCTCGCGCCATTTTTGCGGGAATTTGGGAAGTTCACGGTGCCGGATTTTGTCGGCGACCGTTATGATTCGATGCCTGCGCGGCTCATCGCTGTAATCTGCGCCCTGTTCGTGTCCTTCACATATATAGCTGGCCAGATGAAAGGCGTCGGCGTGGCATTCTCAGGTTTCCTCGGTATCCCGTTTGAGCTTGGCATCCTCATCGGCATGGTGATTGTCTTTTTCTATGCCGTCCTCGGCGGCATGAAGGGCATTACCTATACGCAGGTCGCTCAATATGTCGTGCTCATCTTTGCCTATACGGTGCCGGCGATTTTCATTTCTTTGATCGTTACCGGCAATGCGGTTCCCCAGTTGGGCTTCCTCTCCAATGTCCGTGGGGAGGAGGTGTCCATGATCGAAAAGCTGAACCAGGTGGTGACCAGTCTCGGTTTCGACACCTATACCGAAACTGACAAGTCGACGCTCGATATGTTTGCAATCACAGGCGCCTTGATGTTCGGCACGGCGGGATTGCCGCATGTGATCATCCGTTTCTTTACGGTCAAAAGTGCGAAGGCCGCGCGCATCTCTGCAGGGTGGGCGTTGGTCTTTATTGCGCTTCTTTACACAACTGCACCGGCCGTTGCTGCGTTTGCGAGACTCAACTTCGTCGAGACCGTCGATGGGGCCACATATATTGAGGCCGGAGCAGATTATGAGCGTCGCTTCAACGAGGTTCAGCAATCTGGGGACAAGGCATTGCCGGCTTGGTTCACCGATTGGGAGCGTACGGGGCTCATCGGCTTTGAGGACAAGAATGGCGATGGAATTGTACAATATCGTGGTCCCAATGCCCCCGATGGTCTTGAGAATGAGGTCGTTCCTTACAGCGCTGACATCACCGTGCTTGCCAATCCCCAAATTGCTGCCCTACCCAACTGGGTGATTGGTCTTGTGGTCGCCGGCGGGCTTGCTGCTGCATTATCGACCGCGGCTGGGTTACTTATGGTTATTTCATCGGCAGTCAGCCATGATCTTTGCCGCCGTACTTTTTTCCCAGGCATGAATGACCAAACCGAGTTGATGGTTGCCCGGGCCTCTGCTGCGGGCGCGGTTATTGCTGCCGGATTACTGGGTGTTTTCGCTGCTCAACTCGGCTTTGTTGCTCAAGTTGTTGCCTTCGCTTTTGGTCTGGCGGCGGCCTCCCTTTTTCCTGTAATTTTTCTCGGCATTTTCTGGAAGCGTATGAATAGGGAAGGGGCGGTCTCTTCCATGCTTGTGGGTTTGATAACGACCTTCAGCTACATTGTGTATTTCAAATTTGCGGGCGGAAAACCTGATCAATGGCTATTTGGCGTTTCGCCGGAA
>JBCBAO010000319.1:0-2868 GCA_038532405.1 Pseudomonadota bacterium
TTGGGGCCTTCCCAACGTGAACGGCCGGTCCGCACGCCGCTTCTCTTTAGGGAAAGCACATGAGGGGGAGTATGGGGAGGACAGGGTGGGAGGGGGATAAGTTTCTTGGGGGGGGGCAGGCTTGGGTCTGATGACTTAGTGGAAGTTGGCGAGTGGCGGAAAACACCTATGCATGACATTTGTCGTCACACTTTTTGCTTAAAGGATTACGGGCGCTAATTTAAGGCACAACAAATATCATCAATCGAAAGGACATAGACATAGATGATCCGCTCTTTTCTTCGATACTCTTGGCTGCTGCCCTTCATCGCGATGAATACGGCATGCGCTGTATACAAAATAGAGCCTCGCCCAGAGAAACTCGCACCATTCACTGCGGAGCTTTTGGCGCAACAACCAGATGATGCGTTCGTTTCTGTCTACTCAGTTGGCGAAAAGCGGCTTATCTGGATGGGTGCAAAGCATAGCACTCAAACAAATAGTCTGACCTTCCAACTGATCTTGGATGCTTATGACCGATTTGCGATTGATACCGTCATCGTCGAAGGACTTCTAACGTCCGAGGGTTCGAATTCGGAGGTTTTGATTGACTATGCGCGTGCTGAAGCGGCCAAAGAAAATGACGGCTTCCAACCAGGAGGTGAGACGGTTCCATCCGTTTTGGGCGCGCTCGAGGCGGGCGCAACTCTCTTTGGCGGAGAACCAGAGGATAGCGACATTCTGAGACGCGCTTTGCAACAAGGATTATCTGAGGACGACCTTCTTGGATTCTATACAATGCGCTCCATTCCCCAATGGATTAGGGAACGGCAAATCTCCGATGCCAGCGATCCACAGATAGAGCCCCTACTGACCGAAGAACTGGAACGGAACCGCACCAGACTCGGACTTTCCGACAGCGTCCTGCCAGACGTAGACACCTGGCGGGAATGGTATGAAGCGACAAATGGCAAGCCTTTGGCAGCAGACTTTGTAACTGAAGAGGCCGGGCCGCGGGCGGATGGCCGCTTCGGAACCAACCTGACTGGTGCAGCGATTTCGAAGGCGCGCGCCGCACACTTGCATGAATTTACTGTCTCACAGCTCAATGCAGATAAGACGGTGATGGTAGTGTTCGGGGCAAGTCATTTAATGATCCATCGCCCGGCTCTGGACAGTGCGCTGGGCGAGCCATGCTATTCCGGTAGCAACTTCGACGAAGCGATGCCTGCCTGTTTCAATTAAGTGATCAGGATAAGTAGGGAAGACGCACTAAGCGTGTCCTTGTCAGAAAATGGCCGAAAGCAGACGACGCGCTTTCTAAAAGGCACCATGAAATGTTCTGTCGGGCTTCCCTCACCCGCCGCCGACGAATTGGACGATTTCCAGGCGGTCGCCCTCCTGGAGGACGGTCTCGGCGTGGGCGGATTTTGGGACGATTTCTGCGTTACGCTCAATGGCAATGCCCCGCGGGTCCGGGCCGAGGCTCCGGACCAGGGCATCGAGGGTGAGCCCGGGGTCCACGGTTCGGGGGGCACCGTTTAAGATGATCTGCATATCCGTTAGATCTCCCTTTGGCGGATAGACTTGCCTTAGTCCCCGTTACAGAGCAAGACGACACCACAATGCTGAAACCGATTTATATCCTGAACGGCCCCAATCTCAATCTGCTCGGCGCGCGCGAGCCGGAGATCTATGGCGCAGACACGCTCGGGGATATTGAAGCCCGCGCGCGCGCAGCCGCTGATCCGGTGCCGATCGAGTTTCGACAGTCAAACCATGAGGGAGATCTTGTCGACTGGATCCAGGAGGCTTCCGGGGCGGCAGCGGCGGTGATCTTAAATGCGGGTGCCTATACCCATACATCCGTTGCATTACACGATGCCCTGCGGGCGTGCGGTGCGCCTGTGCTGGAAGTGCATCTCTCCAACCCTGCAGCCCGGGAAGACTTTCGGCAGCACAATTATGTGGCCGCTCTCGCCATTGGCACGATTGCGGGCTTTGGCGCACACGGCTATGAACTCGCAGTCACAGCAGCCCTGAAACTTATACAACAAACAAGCGGGACTATATGAGCAACGGAAAATCCAAACTCGACACCGGCCTGGTCCGTGAATTAGCCTCGATCCTGCGCGATGCAGACCTGGCTGAAATCGAAGTTGAGCATGAGGGACTACGGGTTCGGGTCTCCAAACCTGCTGCGCCGACGGTGACGGCCATCGCTGCACCAGCAGCGGTTGCGCCAGCCGTCGCAGCGGCAAGTCCGGCGCCGGCAGCCATGACAACGGAAACACCGATCCCGGCAGCAGATGAAGTGGCACCGCCGGCCAATGCGGTGACCTCACCCATGGTCGGCACCGCTTATCTCTCAGCCGAACCCGGCACACCGCCATTCGTGACTGTGGGCGATAAGGTGAAAAAGGGCGATACGCTGATGCTGGTCGAGGCAATGAAGACATTCAATCCAGTGGAATCGCCGCGCGCTGGTACGGTAAAGGCAATCCTTGTCGCTGACTCTCAACCCGTTGAGTTTGGCGAACCCCTGATCGTGGTCGAATAGGACGGGATGAAATGATCGAAAAGGTTCTCATCGCGAACCGGGGTGAAATTGCCCTTCGAATTCACCGCGCATGCAAGGAGATGGGGCTCCAGACCGTCGTGGTGCACTCAGAAGCGGACAGGGATTCCATGGCGGTGCGCCTGGCCGATGAGAGCGTTTGCGTGGGGCCACCAGCCTCGGCAACATCTTACTTAAAAAAATCGGCCATACTGGCAGCGGCGGAAATCACAGGGGCCGATGCCATCCACCCAGGATACGGATTCCTGTCGGAGAACGCCCAATTTGCTGAAATGGTGGAAGCCCATGGGCTGATTTTTATCGGACCGAAG
>JBCBAO010000320.1:0-2864 GCA_038532405.1 Pseudomonadota bacterium
GGATCATGCAGTTTCATTTGCCAAATCGCATCCTCGGCAGATCGCGAAATGCCAACGACATGGTGCCCGAGGTCCTGCAAGGTCTCAGCCAGATCTCTGGCCGTGATTGGCTGATCCTCGACAACGAGTATCTTAGTTGGTGCGCCCATGTCTCTGATTACGACATAATCAGCGTCCTGTCCTGATCTTATTTGTTCCATAGGTTAGCTCCCATCGCCTTTTCCCCTCTTCGGCAGTTTCCTGCACTACGCCGCCGATCTTGTCGGTCAGCATCTGAATGATCTCCAGGCTCATCGCTCGATCAGTATGGAGCGGTTCGGATCGACTGGGCTCATATGTGACATCGATTGTGAGGCCGGCCGCATCCTCATCGGACCAAAAACGGCACACGACGGTTTCCAACTTTTGACTGGCCTCATTGGCAATGGCCTGGGTGGCGATCTCATGAACAATCATGCTGATTGGGCATATTTCCTGAAAGCCTACGGCATGGAACGAATTGGAGACATCCAGATCAACGGCATATGGAAGCGCCGAAAGGCGGTGCCCCAGAATGTCCTCCACAACACCGGCAATCAAAATATCTTCACCGGGCGGACGGGCTGAAATCACCTTCTGGACAATTGAAATGGTCTCCAGCCTCATTTGAAAATCAAGCAAGAGCTGGCGAGCTGCAATCTGATCCACAGCCCTGGCGCGGCGAACAGCAAGATTTGAAAGACTAATGATGAGCTGCAGATTGCCTTTAACGCGCTGATCGACTTCGCGGGCAACACGCTCAATCTCATGTTCTACCGGTATGTCTATTGCCGCCATTGATGAACTGGCTGTGTAGCCGACGCCCGACACAGCACGACGGTTTGCGCGCACGCCGAGCCCGAAAAAAATGATCGAGCCGGCAAGAAGCAGCAAGGAGAAACCAATCAGACCGTTCAAGACACACCGCCTCTCAGGTGGGGCAACGCGAATTGGCTTTGGAAAACGGATACGACCATCTTAATTCGATGCCTTTTGAATGACGATTCTATCTGAACATCGGCCAGCCTCCTGATAATAAAGCGATTAGAAGGGAAGGCATTCCGCAATCAGATCTGAATTTGTCGATTTTTCACGGACAGCCCCCCCGATCTATTTGGGAAATTCCTTGGCGAAACCCGAAAGAAGCGCAGCACATTTTCAGCAATGCTTGACCCGTCGCCGCAAACAGATTGGACGCTGGATACGGACAAGCAGCGACAAAAGCAGGTCACCAGAGATCCATGAAATTGGAAACGAGGCTCTCGCTCAACCCTACACTCGGTTCCATGGAAAATGGTTGTCTGGACCAGCTCTGGCAAAACTGGAAAGTTCCGCCCGCAAGTGCAAACTTTCAGTAAATAGCTGCCCCATCCCGGCGTTGGGATGGGGCAGCTTTCTTTTTCGATTGCAAGAGACCGCGAAGATCGCCGCTACATGCGCGGCAGGGCGATCCGGATAACAGTCCCGGCGGCCCCTGTTTGAATGAGCTCTAGATGCCCGCCAAGGCGGGTGGCCAGCGCCCGACTGGTCTGCAAGCCAAGGCGTGCGCGCCCGTTTTTCTTCACAACGATAACATCGGCGGGGGCTTCGAAGAATGCACGGCTAACGCAATCGAGCCCCGGCCCCGTATCAGAAACGTCGATCCATAACCGATCGGAGGTGCCCCAAATGCGAAAAGAGAGTTTGCCGCCGCCAGACTGGGCCATGGCCGATAGGCTGTTGCGACCGAGGTTTAAGAGAAGTCTGTGCAAGATATCGGCATCGCTCTTGCGGATCTTCTCGCCATAGCCGGTCAGAAGGACGCCGACATCGGCTTGGCTCGCCAAGGGCCTCAGGAGCGCGACGACGCTTTGCGCAACTTTGTTGACATTCGTTGTCTCCACCGCTTCTCCGGGCACCGACATCATCACCAGGCGGCAATAGTCTACGGTTTTGTCGATCACGGATTGTATATGATCTGCCGCGCGGGCTTTTCCGCGCATCGAGTCGTCATGGGCCAATCGATCAATGCTGAGCTGGGCGCAGGCCATTAGGCCGTTCACGTCGTGGGCGAGTTGCTTAAGATCTGAAGGTGTGCGGTCCCGGTTCATTGATGACTCCAATGTTGGTGCGACGGATCGAGCCGAATATCTATCCAGCGACCCTTAGGATAGACATCAATCCAGGAGCTGTATTTTCACTTTACTCACCGAGTATTCAATTCAGTTTACCGCTCTGTGAGTGCGTATAACCCCGTTCGGGATGGGCATTATTCGACCGCAGAAAGGGCTTCGATGGGAATGATAACCTCATTCCGTCGAAAGGGACCCGGAACGTAAGGGGCGTTGTAAAAAGCCACTTCGGCTCCCCCAATGGCACGATACCCTTGTGTTTCCAGCCAGGTTTCAAGCTCGGCCTGCTGTTCCTTTTGGGCATCTGGGCGGGCACGGCCGGCAAAGCGAACCGTTGCCACGAGGCGCGGGGCCGTCTCTCGCAGTGTCACAGCTGGGTCGTCTGGTATGGGCAGGGTCTCCAAGGTCCACGCCTCCGGCATAATAAAAGCAATTGTCCAATTGCCAGCTGCCGATTGGGCCTGGGTGACGGGCGCAGTCATTTCGATTTTCTGGGATGCCTTTTGCGTTACAGGCGCTGTCATCTCGATCTTGTCGCGGGCGATGTTGCCGCCAAAGATGTAATTTGCAA
Source organism: Pseudomonadota bacterium (assembly GCA_038532405.1). Lineage (GTDB taxonomy): Bacteria > Pseudomonadota > Alphaproteobacteria > Caulobacterales > Hyphomonadaceae > CALLCD01. The sequence goes on from JBCBAO010000320.1 coordinate 2,701, forward strand.
GCGGCCGAAATCCGGCATTCGGCGCGCCGCCCCTGTCTGCCTCAACCTCAACCTCGGCAACGATTTGTGCCCCATACCGACGCACCTCGAACTTTCCATCCTTGACGATGGTTTCAAAGGGAGGTTCTTCAACGGCCATGGCACTTTGCGAGAAAAGCGCGCCG
>JBCBAO010000321.1:0-2853 GCA_038532405.1 Pseudomonadota bacterium
CGGTACCAGGATCTGGCTTTGTTGTTTGTGACGTTCGGCATTCGGATCGGGCTTGCCCATCACGATGGCAACTTCACAGCGCGGATCCCCCACACCGGAGGACCACCATTTCCGGCCATTGATCACATACTCATCGCCATCGCGAACGATACTGGTCTGGACATTGGTCGCGTCTGAAGAGGCAACCAGCGGCTCTGTCATCAGGAATGCGGATCGAATTTCGCCATTGAGAAGCCTGGTCAGATATTTTTCTTTTTGAGCATCGGTTCCGTAACGATGGAATACTTCCATATTTCCAGTATCGGGTGCCGAGCAATTGAACACTTCCGAAGCCCAGCCGACACGGCCCATAATTTCTGCAAGGGGGGCATATTCGGCATTCGTCAGACCAGCGCCCTGGTATTCCAGCGTATCGTGATCTGCATTTGGCGGCAGGAACATATTCCATAGTCCCTCTGCCTTGGCTTTGACCTTTATCTCCTCAAGGATTGGCGGAATGGACCAGCGGTCCTCTGCCTCATTGTGTTGCTGATCATAGGTATCCACATTCGGGTACACATGGGCATCCATGAAAGCCTGGACACGGTCGATCCACTCTTGGGTCTTTGGGCTGTAATCGAAATTCATTTGTAGCTCTCCCTGAGCGTCTGAAATCGCGCTGCACTTTTGGCTATCTTAGGGGAGCGATTGATTAAGGTGAAGCGCCAAACCGGCCCGACGTTGGGTCAACCCGCCAAAAGAAGCTGCGAGAGGTGCGGCGGCAATTGGCCCGAATGGGCCATATCTAGCGCTGAATAGACCATTAGCACGGTGAAAGCGTCGCTTATCTGGCCCGATCTGACCCGATGGACGAGCTCGCGAACCGGCACCTTGGTCACGGTTAATGCCTCGCTTGGGTCAGGCGAGGCGTCTCCTTCTTTCAGGCCCCATGCTAAAAATCCAAATGCCACCTCGTCTGTTACGGAATTGGATAATTGCCACCGACCCAACGGGAGATAGTTTTGCGCAATGAGCCCGGTTTCCTCAGTCAATTCGCGCGCCGCGGAGGTTTGCGGATCGACGTCTTTTGCTCCACCTCCCTCGGGCAACTCCCAACTATAAGCGTTGAAAGGAAACCGGTGTTGACCGACAAGCCATGTATGCCCGTCGATATCTACCGGGAAGACACCTGTCGCAATATGCGCAAACCGCACAACGCCGTACGTTCCCGCCGACCCATCTGGATGGGTCACATCGCTTGTCTCAACAGTGACCCAGGGGTTTTCAAAACACGTTTGCGTGGTGTGCACCTGCCAGGGACCATTGGTTCCTTTACTCATCATTCGCGGCAATCTTTATAAGGGGTTCCGGGCGCAGTGTATTCGTGTGCAGCGTGTCCATTCCGGATTTAATGTCCCCTTCGACCTGCTCGACCAGCCGGCGCTCGTCGAGTTCTCGAATGCTATCAACAACGCGCACGGCATCACTTTCCGAATGCCCGAGCGAAATCAAGGCCCGCTCACCGAGCAGAAAAGCGGACTCCAAGGTCTCACGGACCTGGTAGGATATGCCGCGTCTGATCAAATCAATAGCGTGCTGGCGATCATGGGTGCGCACCATAACCGGTGTCTCCGGTGCCATCACTTCTGTTAGATCAAGAATACGGGCAACAATGTCCGGGTGATCGACGCACACAATGACAAGGTCCGCTCTGCCAAGCCCTGCGGCTTTAAGCACGTCTCTGCGGGTGCAATCACCGAAGTGAATTCGGAAACCGAAGCGGGCAGCTTGGCGAATACGTTCGGCACTGTTGTCCAGTATGGTCACCGAATACCCCTCGGCCAGAAGTGGCTGGCAAACAATCTGACCAAATCGGCCAAAGCCGATGACCAGGACCGACCCGTTTGCATCCTCAAACGTCTCTTCAAGCTCCTCAAGGGGCTGGGGTCGGTTAAGGGCCTTTTCAACAAGCGACATCAGCGGCGATAGCGCCATGGTCAGGGTAATGATGGCAACCAAAGTCGCACTCACATTGCCATCAATGAGCCCGGCCGCAAACGCTGCGGCAAAGAGAACAAACCCAAATTCGCCGGCTTGTTGAAGAATAATTCCAGTGCGCGCGGATGTAATCAAACTCTCTCCACGCAAGCGAAGCACCGCGGTTATGATGCTGCCCTTCAGCACCATCAAAACGGGTGCGGCAAGCAGAACGATCTGCCAGTTTGACGCGACGATCTGGAGGTCAAGCGATAGGCCAACAGCGATGAAAAACAGTCCCATGAACAAACCGCGGAACGGCTCAACATTCGCCTCGATCTCGTGCCGATAGCTGGACTCGGCCAGCATAACGCCCGCAATGAAAGATCCCATGGCATAGGACATACCCGCCAAATCCATCAGCAATGCCGACATGATGACAACCCCCAGGGCTGCCGCTGTCATGATTTCCGGCATTCTGGCATTGGCAAGAATCCGGAACATTGGATTAAGCGCGAACTGGCCGATCAGGATCAGCAAGAGGATTGCGGCAAGCGCCAGACCAACCTGTTGCGCGCCACTGGCAAGGGACGTGCTATCACCCGACGGTGCGAGGAGTGCGACAAGCAGGAGCAGCGGGACGATTGCAAGATCCTGAAACAACAGGATGGCAAATGCTTTTCGACCATAGGGCGCAGCGCGGTCCTGCCGCTCATCAAGGACCTGCATGACCAGGGCAGTGGAAGATAGTGCCAACCCAAGACCCACAATTACAGCAGCACGGGGCGTATCAATTGCACCAGAAAGGTAGGAAAGCGCCCCTATGGCAATGGCACAAAGCGCAACTTGAAGCGTTCCAAGCCCGAAAATATCGCCGCGCATCTGCCAAAGTTTGGA
>JBCBAO010000322.1:0-2851 GCA_038532405.1 Pseudomonadota bacterium
GTTTGGATCCTGCCATTATGCAGCGCATGAAAGCCGGCATGTTCGGTGTGACGTCCGAGGCGGGCGGCACTGCTCGTTCATCTGGCGATTTGGGCCTGGGCGGTCCGCGTTTGGCCGGTAAGACCGGAACGGCCCAGGTGCGCCGCATCACCGAGGCGGAGCGCCGAACCGGTGTTCTGAAAGGGAGCGACATTGAGCGAAGGCTGCGTGACCACGCCTTATTTGTTGCCTATGCCCCAGCCGATGATCCGAAATATGCGATTGGCGTTGTCGTAGAACACGGAGAAGGGGGGAGCCGCGCGGCGGCCCCAGTGGCGCGCGATATTCTTGCCCACGCCCTTCGAACGGACAGTCGTCGGAAACCTGTATATCAGCGCACTGCGGCGGGACCTGCGACAAGCACCAGGGGCACACCGTGACGTGGGCGGGTGAACTTCGTAGTGGCCCAAGCCGGGCGCGCCGGTTTGGTCGCCAGACCAATTTCGACAAGCTCCAGCGCATGCCTTGGGGGTTTGTAGCGCTGATCGTCGGCCTCGCCTTGTTTGGAACAGCGATGCTGTATTCGGCAACGGCTACAAATCCAGCGAATGCCGATTTGCCGATGAAGCACTTTGTTCGGTTTGCTGCATCATTCATTTTGATGATGGGATTGGCTTTTGTCCCGCTCTCGTTCTGGGCGCGTGCGGCGTATCCCGCTTACGCTTTGGCCTTTGTATTGCTGGTGGCAGTCGACTTTGTCGGGGCGTCCGGCGGCGGTGCAGAGCGGTGGTTGGAGATCGGTCCGCTACGGATGCAGCCGTCTGAGGTTATGAAGCTGGCTTTGACCCTGGCGCTCGCAACTTATTACCACACGCGCCTGAAGGATGCGACGGGTGGATTTTGGATACATGTCCCGGCAATCCTTCTCATTCTGGCCCCGGCTGCCCTTGTTATGCGCCAGCCGGACCTTGGAACGGCGCTCACGATCATAGCCTCTGGTATGGTGATTGTTTATTTTGCTGGCCTGTTGTGGCGCGTCATTTTGCTTGGCTTGGTCGGTGGTTTGGTCGGTGCGCCTTTTGCCTATTTTTTCGTCTTGAAAGACTATCAGCGTGCGCGTGTCGAAACGCTGTGGAACCCCAGTGCTGATCCATTAGGTGCTGGATATCAGAGCGAGCAGGCAAAGATTGCAATCGGCTCCGGCGGTTGGGACGGGAAGGGGTTTACCCAAGGCACGCAAAGCCAACTCGACTTTATTCCAGCCCAGCACACTGACTTCATCTTTACGGTCATGGCCGAGGAGTTTGGGTTTCTTGGCGCTTCGGGCCTTCTTTTTGTCTGGGGTGCGGTTATCGTTTGGGGGTTTGTGATTGCAATGCGCAGTCATAACCTGTTCGGCAGATTTGCTGCCATCGGCGCTGTGGCGACGATTGCGTTCTATGTGGCGTTCAATATCGGTATGGTGGCCGGCATTTTGCCAGTGGTTGGCATTCCCTTACCGCTGATCTCCTATGGTGGTTCGGCCATGATTGCTGTCATGGCGGCATTTGGCCTGGTCTTGTCGGTTCATATCCATAGAGAGAGCAAATTGGGTCTTTAACAGGCCGATCTTTGCGGGATGTTGCCCTTTCATTGACCTTTCTTGCGGTCTGACTAGTGTCGCGCGCAACAAAAGGCTCTCGGGAGGTTAGCAAGATGGCAGATATTGGTCGCAAGACAGACACATGGGGGTCGCGGTTCGGCTTTATTATGGCCGCTGTTGGATCCTCTGTCGGTCTTGGCAACTTTTGGCGCTTCCCATTCACGGCCGGTGAAAACGGCGGCGCGGCCTTTATTTTTATCTATCTGCTATGTGTTGTTCTGTTCGGACTGCCGGTTTTGATGGCGGAATATGGCATGGGCCGCAAATCCGGTATGTCGGCGATTGAGGGGGTACAATCCCTTGCCCGCGCAGAGAGCAAGAGCTTGAACTGGGGCGCGCTCGGCTGGATCGGATCCTTGGCAGCCTTTTTTATTCTGACATTTTATATGGTTATATCCGCCTGGGTGATCGCATTTATCCCACAGGCCTTGAACGGAACTTTTTCGGGATTTGTCGAAGAAGCCGCACGCCTAACGGCTGATGCGCAGGCGCTTGATCCAAACGCGCCAGAAATAACGCCAGGCACTGTCTCCGGAGCCAATTTTGAGCAAACCATTGGCAATCGCGGTCTGATCGGAACCTTTCTTTTTCTTTTCATTCTCGCCAATGTCCTGATTCTGTCCCAGGGCGTTAAAGGAGGCATTGAGCGGGCCGCCTCGATTCTGATGCCGATGTTCTTTGTTCTCCTGATCGGGATTGTCGGGTTCGCATTGACCATTGGGGACGGGGCCAGGGCTGCCCAGTTTCTATTGACGCCTGATTTTTCAAAAGTCACCTTTGACACAGTTCTATCTGCCGTCGGCCAGGCCTTCTTCTCCATAGGCGTTGGTTCCTGCCTGATGATCACCTATGGGGCTTATCTCTCCCGCGATACGGATATTCCAAAAGCTTCAGCGATCGTTGCCGGGGCAGATACGATGGTCGCAATGATTGCCGGCTTCGCGATTTTTCCGATTGTCTTCGCCTTTGGGGCCGACCCCGCAGGCGGGCCGGGTCTCTTCTTTGTTTCGCTGCCGATTGCCTTTGGTCAGATGCCGTTCGGTGACATCATCGCGCCCGCCTTTTTCCTGCTCGCCCTTTTTGCGGCATTGACCTCTTCGATTTCGCTTATGGAAGTCGGTGTCTCCTGGTTGGAGGAACGCCAGGGCGTAAACCGTTGGGGAGCTGCCATGGGCGTTGGCTTTGTCCTCTTCATGATCGGCATGGGCTATGTGTATTCCGCCGATTTTA
>JBCBAO010000323.1:0-2846 GCA_038532405.1 Pseudomonadota bacterium
AGCGCCGCCGTGACCAGCACAGACCAGGCAAACAGAGGCATCTTGTGCATCGTCATGCCAGGCGCACGCATGTTCATGTTTGTGCCGAGTGGGAATGGCGGCAACGGATTTGGCGGCGGCTGGGTGCTCTATCCGCCGCTTTCAGGGCTGCGAGGCCATCCGGGGCCGGCTATGGATCTTGTTATCCTATCGCTCCACACGGCCGGGATTGCCTCTATTCTGGGTGCGATCAACTTCATCGTCACAATCCTGAACATGCGTGCGCCTGGCATGACGATGCACAAGATGCCTCTGTTTGCCTGGTCTGTGCTGGTCACGGCGGCGCTGCTTCTGCTGGCGCTTCCTGTTCTCGCTGGCGCGCTCACCATGTTGTTGACCGACCGGAACTTTGGGTCCCAGTTCTTCGTGCCTGAGGGGGGCGGCGATCCCGTCATGTTCCAGCACTTGTTCTGGTTCTTTGGCCACCCGGAAGTCTACATCATGATCTTGCCCGGGTTTGGTATCGTCAGCCACATCATATCGACCTTTTCCAAAAAGCCGATCTTCGGATATCTCGGCATGGCTTACGCCATGGTCGCTATCGGTGTCATCGGCTTCATCGTTTGGGCGCACCACATGTATACGGTCGGCATGCCCGTCGACATGAAAGCTTACTTTGTGGCGGCGACCATGGTGATCGCGGTGCCAACCGGCATCAAGATTTTCTCCTGGATTGCCACCATGTGGGGCGGCTCGATCACCTTCACCGTCCCGATGCAGTGGGCAATTGGTTTCATTTTCCTGTTCACGCTTGGCGGTGTGACCGGTGTTGTGCTTGCCAATGCGGGGGTCGACCACGCCCTACATGACACATACTACGTCGTCGCCCACTTCCACTATGTCTTGTCGCTCGGGGCCGTCTTCGCCCTGTTCGCGGGTTGGTATTACTGGTTCGAGAAGATGTTTGGCGTAAAGTATAATTCGCTGCTCGGCGGTCTGCATTTCTGGACGATGTTTATCGGGTCTAACATTATCTTTTTCCCGCAGCATTTCCTTGGTCTTCAAGGCATGCCGCGCCGATATATCGACTACAATCCCGAATACGCCACATGGCATTTCTGGTCCTCGATCGGATATGGCATCTCTCTGATCGCAACCCTCATCTTCTTTGTTGGTTTGGTCGAAGCAATGCTTCGCCGCCGTAAAGCCGAGGCCAACCCTTGGGGCGAGGGCGCAACGACATTGGAATGGACATTGTCTTCTCCGCCTCCATTCCACCAATATTCGACCCTTCCGCGTGTTGAGGCCAACGACGCGCATTAAAGAGAACGGGACGTCAATTCAAAAGGGCCCTCCCGTAAGACCATGGCGGAGGGCTCTTTGCATAATAAGCCGATAGGTGCCTGGGAGCAGATGACCGACGCAACGCAGACATATCCAACCGTACACCATGCAAGCTTTGGTGATTACGTTCAGCTTATGAAGCCGCGCATTATGGTGCTTGTGGTGTTCACCGCCCTTGCAGGGCTTGTCGCCGCGCCCGGAGCTATCAACCCGATTATGGCGTCCGTGGCGATTTTAGCCGTTGCGCTCGGGTCTGGAGCGGCGGGTGCTTTGAATATGTGGTATGATGCAGACATTGATAGCGTGATGGGGCGCACCGCGACACGGCCCATTCCCTCCGGTGCCGTCCCGCGGGATGAAGCCCTTGCCCTCGGCCTTATTGTGTCCGGCGTATCCGTGCTGATGATGTGGTTGGCATCGAACTGGGTGGCTGCCGGGCTGCTTGCATTCTCGATTGTTTACTATGGCTGGTTTTACACGATGCTGCTCAAGCGTCGAACGCCCCAGAATATCGTGATTGGCGGGGCTGCCGGGGCGTTTCCTCCGGTTATCGGTTGGGCAGCTGTGACCGGCTCGGCACCCGTCGAGGCCTGGCTGCTCTTTGCCATTATATTCATTTGGACACCGCCCCACTTCTGGGCGCTTTCTCTGCTTGCCCATAAAGAATATGCCAAGGCGAATGTGCCGATGTTGCCCGTTGTGCATGGCGCAAAGGCGACGCGTATCCAAATCCTCGCCTACACACTCGCCCTCGCACCGCTCGGGGTTGCCCCTGTCTTTCTCGGCCTCGGCGGTTGGATTTATGGCATTGCCGCGGCTGCGCTGGGTGCGGGATTTGTCCGGTATGCGTGGGATGTCTATGCGAGCCAGGCCGGTGAAGCGGGGGCCCCGGGTGAGGATATGAAGCGCGCGAAGAAACTCTTTGTGTTTTCTATCTTCTATCTTTTTGCCTTGTTTGCCGTTCTGCTCTTCGAGCATGGGACAGGCCTGCTATTCCCTGTGATGGGAGTCTAGTATGAGCGAGGTCGAAACTGTGACACGGGAGGCCGACGAAGCTGCCCGCCTGTCTGCGCAAAAACGCAGAAATGTCTGGCTTGGCCTTATGCTGTTCGGTTTCGTTTTGATTGTCGGTCTTGTCTCAGCGCTCCGCCTTGCAGAAAACATCCAACGAACGGCAGGTGCCTGATGCCGCTTAAGTCGACCACGATTGGATGGATAGCCGGCGGCGTGGTGGTGGGCATGCTTGGCCTCTCCTTTGCGTCAAAGCCGCTTTACGACACGTTTTGCCGGGTCACCGGGTTTGGCGGGACGACACGCATTGCGACAGAGGCCCCCGCCCGCGTCCTCGATCGATCGATCAATATCCGCTTCGACGCCAATGTCAGTGATGCTCCGCTCCTGTTCCGCCCCCTTGAAACAAGCCACGACCTGGCCCTCGGCGAGCATGGCCTGGCTTTCTATGAGGTTACCAACACATCCAATACCGATATCGGCATTCTGGCAGGCTACAATGTGACCCCCCA
>JBCBAO010000324.1:0-2814 GCA_038532405.1 Pseudomonadota bacterium
ACGACATCAGCACCGGCTGCCGCCAGCGCTTTGGCAAGGTGCGCGCCAATCCCGCTGGATGCGCCCGTTACCAAGGCGCGCTTCCCGCTCAAATCAAACATATTCATGGAATCCCCAAATCAGCTGTCCGCAACTTAATCCTTTAAGCACCGAAGCCAAGCCGAAAAATTGGCGAAGGGCCGCGAAGCCAATTGCGAACAGAATATCGGGAAGGTGGTACGCCCAACAGGATTCGAACCTGTGACCGCCTCATTAAAAGTGAGATGCTCTACCAACTGAGCTATGGGCGCTTACCAGCTGAATTCGGGACATAGTCCTGCGCATCGCATGCGTCAACATATGGATTACCGCTTTGGCATGAACCTGTCGGACGGGGCTGTGCGTGGCGAAGATTTGGTATTCGCCCAACGCTCGGCATAGCTTGCCCGAAACGCCTCAAATGTACCCGCCATGATCTCAGTGCGCATACGCGCCATAAGGTCCTGGAAAAACCACGTATTGTGCCAAGAGAGCAGCATTCCGCCCAAGGCTTCCCCTGCCCGGATCAAATGATGCAGATAAGCGCGCGTATAGTTTTTGCTGGCCGGGCAGTCCATCGTCTCGTCGAGTGGATGCTGGTCCTCGGCCCATTGGGCATTTTTGAGGTTGATCGGACCATCCCAGGTCCAGGCTTGCCCATGGCGGCCGGACCGCGTGGGCAGAACGCAATCGAACATATCGATCCCCCGCGCGACGGCCTCCAGCAAATCAATCGGCTTGCCAATGCCCATGACATAGCGCGGCATGTCCTGGGGCAGAAAGGGCTCGGCCATTTCGATGCTTGCACACATCTGCTCGTGCCCCTCCCCCACGGCGAGCCCGCCGAGGGCGATACCATCGAAGCCTTGGGCCGATACCGCTTCTGCAGATATGCGACGCAGATCAGGGTAATTTGACCCCTGAACGATGCCGAACAAGGCTTGATCAGTCCGCTCGCCAAAAGCCTCACGCGACGCTGCCCCCCATTTCAGGGACAACTCCATGCTGCGCGCCGCTTCGTCATGGGAACAGGGAAAATCGGTGCATTCATCGAGTTGCATGGAGATATCCGCCCCGATGCAATCGGCTTGAATCTCGATCGACCGGGCAGGCGTCAAACGATGCTTTGACCCATCCAAATGGCTTTGAAACGTCACGCCATCGGCATCCATTTTCCGCAGGTTCGACAGCGACCAGACCTGGAACCCGCCGCTATCGGTTAGGATAGGTCCATCCCAACCCATGAAACTGTGTAGCCCGCCAAGACGTTTGATCCGCTCGGGTCCAGGCCTCAGCATAAGGTGGTATGTATTACCAAGGATAATATCTGCCCCAGCATCACGGACCTGGTCGGCATAAAGCGCCTTGACGGTGCCCACAGTCCCAACCGGCATAAAGGCCGGCGTGTGGATAGCTCCGCGCGGTGTTACGAGCGTACCTGTCCGGGCCTTTTGGTCCGTTGCACGAATCTCAAAGGGAAATTTTGCCATGGCCGGGCTTTAAAGTGGAATAAGCCATAGGAAAAGGTATTGGCGGCTCTGCGCAAGGCGAAGACATTTCAATCTGCCCAAATCCACGCCCCGCTATGGCAGCAGCAGACAGGCATCCCCATAGGAATAAAATCGATAGTCTTCGGCTATGGCATGGGCATAGGCTGCTTGCATAAGCTCAGTCCCCATGAGCGCAGCGACAAGCATAAAAAGGGAAGATTTCGGCAAATGAAAATTTGTCACCAAGCCACCGGTAGCCTGGATTGCGTCACCTGGGCGCAAGAATATATCGGTTGGCCCCTCAACGGCTCGTATCTGTCCTGATGCATCGACAGCGCTTTCCAAAGTTCGCATCGCCGTTGTGCCGACCGCAATAATCCGCCGGCCTGCCTCGCGAGCTGAGGTAAGCTGCGCGGCGGCGCTTGTATCCACGCTTCGCCACTCCTCGTGCAGACGAGCGCTTTGCCAATGGGTCTCCGTCAAGGGCGCAAATGTGCCAAGCCCCACATGAAGGCGGACCGTGCAGCGGTCGACGCCCTTTTCTTCTAGGGCCGACAAAACGCGCTCGGTGAAATGCAATCCAGCCGTTGGCGCTGCCACTGAAGCAGCGTGATCACCGGCAAAACGGGTCTGATAGTCTGTCTTATCTTTGGCGTCCGCCGCGCGCCTGCGCGCAATATAAGGCGGTAAAGGCATATTGCCGTAAGCCTCGAGCGCAGCCCGCAGATCACCCTTTGGACATGCGAATGCCAAATCGACACGCCCCTCCTCGCCCTTTGCCAAAAGCGTCGCGTGGAACTCACCGCCGAAATCCAGCTGATCACCAATCCGCAATCGCTTCCCGGGCCGCGCAAGTGCCCGCCAGGTTAAGTCGTCAATAGGCTCAACAAGGTTTACATCAACCGGTACATCGTGCCCGAAAGCGTCCCGCGCGCGGCGAATACCCTTCAACGCAGCCGGCAGAACCCGCGTATCATTAAAAACGAGGGTATCGCTTTGATCGAGCAGCGCTGGCAAATCCGCAAATATATGGTCCTGTAGTTCACCCGTTCCACGCACGACGAGGAGCCGCGACTGGTCGCGTGGCATTACAGGCCGCAGGGCGATAAGCCGCTCCGGTAGATCAAAATCAAATGCGCTAAGATCCAAAAGCGGCGTTAGCCTTCAACAATGGCCGGCACTGCTGGCAAGTCACAAACATCCAAAGCACCCGATTCCTCAAGAATGGTCGCAAAGCGAGGCCCGTCCGTCCGCTGTACCCAGACATTCGGCCGCTCTTCCGGCGGCAAGTCAGCAGCCACGCGAG
>JBCBAO010000325.1:0-2813 GCA_038532405.1 Pseudomonadota bacterium
CCATGATGGGCCACCCTATGCCAACGGACATATCCATATCGGCACGGCGATGAACAAGATCGTCAAGGACATGATTGTCCGGTCCCGCCAAATGACGGGACCGGACGATCATGTCCTTGACGATCTTGTTCATCGCGGTGCCGATATGGATATGTCCGTTGGCATAGGGGGGGCCATCGTGGAGGATCCAGGGCTTTGCATGCCTCGCCTGCGCATCGGCGCGCATTTGCTTGTAGAGCCCCATCTCGTCCCACCGTTTGATCCAGTTCGGTTCCGCCTTTGGTAGGCCACCGCGCATGGGAAATTCAGTCTTCGGAAGGAAAAGGGTTTCGCGGTAATCGCGGCTCGGCGTGTCGTTGGTATCGGGCATCGTGTGGGCGTTTTCGAATCTGTCGGTCAGAATGTATCAGGGCGAAAGCAAGAAGTCCCCGGCAACGCTGACCTTTTTGGTCATCAAAGCGCAGCCGGGCGACCAATTCGTATAATCAGATCGCGTCGCATGCCAAGCGACGTAGCAATCAATCCGGCTCATGTCACCCGAATTAAATTCTACGTAAGCTAGGGCAAACCCGAATATTCGCCGCCCTGCCCCCAATGATAGTGTTCAAACATCACTTGGAGCAGAAGCCAGGAGCATAAACGATATGTCTATCCAACCCCGCGGTGGCTGGTTGCCCATCTCAACCCCGGATGTCACGAGCACATTAAGGCTGGCAGAGCAAAAGCTCAATTCAGATGGCATACTTCAATGGGTCTCGGCCAGCGAAGTTATCGATCTTGATAATGCCATTACCTCGCTATCTGCTCAGGAAGCTGATGCTCTGCTCGACAAGATGGACCGAGCCGGCCTTTTGGAGGCTTATGCCCACGAAATTGTCGATGATAGCGCGATAGGTGGTGGCGTTTCTGAGTCCAAACGCGGAAGCATCTACACAAACCTCGCCCAGCAAGCGGATGGCGCGACCCTCGCCCGATTTGCGGAATACACAGCAAATTCCGGAGGCACGAAAGAAGCGCAGTATCGTGCGGAGTTCGACGCAGCTATAAGTAGCCATAGCTCAGTTGGTGCTAAGCAGGACTATATCGACGCCCAGATCGCGATCGTAAATAACAATGGCGGGGACACCACGGAGGAGGTGTCCGCACGTTCTCAAGCCTTGGAGTCCATCAGCGAAGTCCTTGCCTCGATGAAGACCCAAACAGCCGGATTAGAGGCCACGGTGGAAACACTTCAGAATGAGGGCCTTTTTCAGGACGTTTTGAAGGCATCAATCGACAACATCATCTCCGTAAATGTGTTTGCACCTGAAACCTCCTATATCACTTATGACACCACGAAATTCGAAGCCATTGTATCGGGTGCGGCAAACTTTTCAGACGTTGACCTGAAAGCCGATATGTTCGCTGCAGCTGCAACCGAACTCGGCAATTTCGATGACGCGAACAAACTTCTTGATGCCGAAAACCTTGCCAGGCAGGCCTTCGCTGGCGTCGAAATACGCGGTGAAGCCATCACCGACATGACAAATGCCATGACCACACTTCTCCAGAGTGACACCACGGGCATTGTCGACAAACTCACCTTCGGCGAACACTTCGATGGAGAGCCCATGGCGCAATATGCGCGCCAACTGCTCTTGTCTGGTCAGGAAGCTAAGCTTGGAGAAGTCATGGCAAGATTGCAAACCGGAAATCAGGTCGGCGGCATTGACCCAATCACATACCTGGAGCAGCAGGTCACATCACCGAGCGGTGAACCCCTGAACCGCAATGCCCAAACCCTTGGCTATTTCACGGGGGCTGTTTATGTGGCGGCGGAATCCATCTCTGGCGATGTCCAGGAACAGCGCGACTTCGTGAACTCAATCCTGAAGTCTTCGCTGACCGTTTTTGATAAATCTAAGATCTGGGGCACCCTTGCCGGCGCGACCGCCTCTGTCTCTAAAGAATGGGTCTCCAGGGGGATTGGCGAAATCCTAAATGACCCCGGCCTTACCGCGGCCCAGGCACTTGATCGCGCCGCCTTACCAGAGGATCCACAGAGCGGAGAAATCGCACTTGGCAATGACGCCCAAAGCGCTTACGAGCGCGGCGTAACGCGGGTTCGCCGCCTGAATGAATAGAGGAGCTCATCAAGCGTGAAGTCCCTTCGCATCGGACGCCTTTTACCCGCTCTTTTGATTTCCTTGGCAATGCTGGCAGCACCTACGGGCTGCTCGCCAGCCGCCGAGGAACCGCCCATTCAATTGGGCAAACCGTTCCTGGGCTGGGGACCTGTGGAAGAGATCCCGTACGGCAATAAGTATCGAGACAGGGACCTTTTTGGCTCCACACATGCCTATGAAGCGGCCCGCGATAGGCTCGGCGAACCCTTCTCAGAAAACGAGCTCGTTTTTTTAACCGAAACAGAGGGCCTCGCCGTCATCGAACAGGCCTTCGAAAAGGCGCTTGGCCCGAACTGGACGCGCGTTTCAAATCTGCCAAGTGACCCCAGCCGCCTGTCATGGGCAATCGCATATGAGAACGGTCCACGCTTTATCTTCGCCCATGGCCAGTTCAGAGGGGAGCCGAATGGCTTCCCCTACGCCATGGCGACGGTTTACGCGAATGTGCCACTCGCTGCACCGCAAGCTGCAATACCCGCAGCGCTGGATGGGAGCTATCCAGCAGATTGAAGACGCATTCGAGCGTCTGCGACATCCCCATGCATCTGCTCGACCATATCGTCCAGCGTGTCGAATTTCAGTTCCGGGCGCAGGAAAGCCACAAGCGCAACTTCCAGCCACTTACCATAAAGATCGCCTTCCCAATCG
>JBCBAO010000326.1:0-2796 GCA_038532405.1 Pseudomonadota bacterium
GCGCGGTTCTGCAGGACTTGGGCACACCGCAAGCCCAAACGGCTCTTTTGATTGGCGCACTCTATCAACTGGTTTTCTTCGGTGTATTGTTTGGGCTCGCCTGGGGCGGGCACGCCCTGGAGGCAGCCTTGCTCTGGTGGCTGCCCCGGCATATCGGGCTGACTTATATTCAATTCTATCTCAGCTGGGCCCCGCACCACCCTGGCGAACGAACGGGGCGCTACCGCGACACGCGCGCCTGGCGTAGCCGCTTCGGCAACATCGCCACCATGGGTATGCAATACCATATCGTGCACCATCTCTACCCCCGTATCCCCTTAACCCGAACGCCTGCGGCATACTGGGATTTAAAACCGGTACTCGAAGCGCGGGGGGTTCAAATAGACGGGCTCTGAGCGGTGGTGAGATAAGGATTGTAAGAGTCGGCGGCTTGGGACATAGGGCGCTTTGTTGTGGGCGCTCTTAGTCAGGCAGAGCATAAAGGCGAGAGATCGTTCTGGGGCGATTTTAGGACTCTGGATAGTGTCTTTTCCTCAAGACTCAGCGCATAAAATGAACTCATCAGGACGGTGAGTTTTGAGGTCTCTTTACGCTTCGCTTCTTTTCACCATTCGGACCACGTGGCTTTTTGGGGCCCGTTCGTGGTTTTTTAGGCTTTGCGGTGGCTTTTGACTTGGGGCGGCTGTTCTTACGATGAGTTGGCTTATCGCGCCCTCTGCGAGCGCTTGGCTCACTTAGCTCAGTGCCACTATCTGGGCCATCCGCAAGTCCAACCCATATGCTCTTATCGATAATTTGGGTCTCGCCAGCTGCCGCCATGATCTGGCTTGCTGACTCCGGTTTCAATTCGACATGGGTCTTGTCTGGGCCAATTTGGATATTCCCAATGGCATTACGAGAAAAGCCGCCGGTTTTACACAGCATGGGGATAATCCATTTTGGGTCAGCATGATTTTTGCGCCCGACACCAAGCTTGATCCATTGTCCATTCTCAAAGTCAGCTTGGCCACGCGCGCCAGGCTCTCTTCTCGGCGTCCTCTGGTCGGGGTCATAAGCGCCTTTAGGAGACGCATTTGAGTTGCGATTAGGTTTTTCGTCAGGCGCTTGCAACACTTCGGGTGCTGAGTCCTTTGCCCGCGTTAGACGTACAATCGCTGCGGCCAGTTGAGCTGGAGGAAACGCTTCCAGCATTGCGTTTGCGAGGGTTTCCTCAGCTTTGTTTGCCGGTGTCTTGAACACGTCATTGGTGAGCAGTCTTTTATCTAACGCTGCTTCAATATCGCTGGCTGATGGCGGAAGGGACCACGTTGCATCCACCTTTGCATCTTGAAACAAGCGCTCGGTGCGACGCCGAGCCCTCACTGGCACAATCAGCGCGCAGACGCCTTTACGGCCAGCACGACCCGTACGCCCTGATCTGTGCAGCAAACCCTCCTTGTTGCGCGGCAGATCAGCATGGATAACGAGATCGAGACCGGGCAGATCAAGACCACGTGCAGCAACGTCGGTGGCGACGCACACTCGCGCACGGCCATCGCGCATGGCAAGCACTGAATTGCTGCGTTCCTTTTGGCTGAACTCACCAGAGAGTGCGACAACTGCGAAGCCACGATTGGTCAGCCTGCTGGCCAGTTTGTTGACGGCATCGCGCCGGGAACAAAATACAATGGCATTCGGTGCGTCATGATAAAGCAGCAGGTTGATAATGGCCTTTTCTGTGTCGGCTGGTGCCACACTGAGCGCCTGATAATCGATATCTCCATGTGTCTCGTCACGAGAGACGGTGTTCACGCGTACGGCGTTCTTCTGATAGTTTTGAGCAAGACGAGCAATCGGCTTGGAAACGGTTGCCGAAAACATCAAGGTTCGCCGTTGGTCCGGAGCGGCCTCAAGAATAAGTTCCAGCTCTTCTCTAAAGCCCATATTCAGCATTTCATCTGCTTCATCGAGCACCAGCGTATTGAGGGCTTGCATATTTAGCGACTTGCGCCGGATGTGATCGACTAATCTTCCGGGTGTGCCTACAACGATGTGTGCGCCCTTGTCGAGTTCGCGCCGTTCATCGCGAATGTCGACGCCGCCAATACAGCAGACGATTTCACCTCCTGCTGGCGCAAACAACCAACGTAACTCCTTGGCAACTTGAAGGGCTAGCTCACGCGTTGGTGCGATAATCAAGGACAACGGTAAGTCAGATGCTGGCAATCGCTGCCGGCCTTTAAGGATTGACGCAGCTATTGCCAATCCAAATGCAACCGTTTTTCCAGAGCCAGTTTGTGCTGACACGAGTAAGTCTTGGTCTGAAAGCGCGGGATCTATCACCGCTTCCTGAACCGCGGTTAAGCTGTCATAGCCCTTTTTCGAAAGCGCTTCTGCAAGTGGCTCGGAAACCTCAAACTCGGTTGTCATTATGGTGCTTTCAACTCGTTTTGAAACACCCCAAACGATCAAAACCGACAGAGAGGCTCAAGGGTCCGAGCTCTTATAGGGTTTATTGTAGCCTGTATAGGAACAGCGGTCTGCAATCAGATCTAGAACCATTTCCTAAATCCGCTGAGCGGCCTTCTTAGGGCAATTCCGTTGAAAAACTCGTCTTTGATTTCAGCTGGTCTGCGCTCTGATGTTCTCCACTGGTCTGTTTCTACAGGGTACTCGCTGCCCTTGCTGTCTCTAAGCGGCGTTTGGGATATTGAGAGATGGCTTGGGAGCGTATTTAGCGAGTTTTCTGAGGTTTTGGGTCGTGGCGGCGAGAAGAAATTCGTCATTTGCTCCAGTGGGGCCTCGCAACCTTAATCG
>JBCBAO010000327.1:0-2774 GCA_038532405.1 Pseudomonadota bacterium
GCCTATGTCGAGCGTCCGGTGAAGTGCTCTATAACTCTGCCGCCCGGGAATTGGACCGTAGGGACTATGGCGAAGCGATCGAACTTTTCAATGAGGTCGAACGCCAGCATCCGTATTCAGAATGGGCCCGGCGCTCTACTTTGATGAGTGCTTTTGCGGCCTATCAATCCCGGCAATATGATGATGCGATCAACACGGCACAACGCTACATTTCCCTAAATCCGGGGAGTGAGCATGCTGCCTATGCCTATCACCTTGTGGCGGCGAGTTATTTTGAACAGATCACCGATGTGGGGCGCGACCAGCGAACGACTGAGCTGGCGCGGGCTTCCCTCGATGAAATCATCCGCAGGTTTCCGGCATCTGAATATGCCCGCGATGCAGAACTGAAAATGGACATGGTGAACGATCAGTTGGCCGGCAAGGAAATGACGATTGGCCGCTGGTATCTACGCCGCGATGAGCATTTGCCGGCGATCAACCGGTTCAGAACGGTTGTCACCGAGTTTGACACCACGACCCACACGCCTGAAGCGCTCTACCGACTTGTGGAGTCTTATCTTTCGGTCGGGTTAAAGGGCGAGGCGTTGGCGGCGGCGGCGGTGCTTGGCTACAATCACCCGGACTCCCGCTGGTATGCCGATGCCTATCGCCTGATGGAACGCCGGGGGCTCGATCCCGAGGCGGTTTCCGATGAAAAGCGGCGGGGGTTCCTTTCGCGCTTGTTCTAGTTTTGTTCTTCTGATATAAACAGGGCCATGCTGACGGCCCTTTCCATTTTCGACTTTGTCCTCATCCGGCATTTGAGCCTTGATGCTGGCTCGGGATTTACAGGGCTTACGGGCGAGACGGGTGCCGGAAAATCAATCATATTAGACGCGATTGGTATGGTGCTCGGCATGCGCCCTGCGAAACGTTTTGTCCGCGCCGGAGCGGAAAAAGCAGTGATTTGCGCGGAGTTCGATGTGCCGGCTGGGCACCCGGTTTGGGCGGTGCTTGATGGGTTCGGGATTGTGGCCGATGCCAGCGAAGCTTTGATCCTGAAACGCCTGATACCGGCCCGGGGAGGTGCGCGCGGCTTTGTAAACGGTCAGCCGGTAACGGGCTCCATGCTGGCTGAGATTGGCGATCATTTGGTTGAGGTCCATGGCCAGCACGCTGCGTCAAACCTGCTGAAGCCAAGTTATCACCGAGACATTCTGGACCGGTTTGCCGGGAATGATCGCTTGTTGGCGACGTATCGGAGCAAATGGTCCGATCTTTTGGCAGCCCGCACGGCCCACCAGGATATTGTCGCGGAAACCGAGGCGTTGAGGGTGGCTGCGGCGGACCTTAGAGCCGCGTTGCAGGACCTTGAAGACCTCGGTCTGGTTCCGGGCGAGGCGGATAAGCTGACCGCCGACCGTGCTGAATGCCTCCAGGCAGAACGCATTGGCGGTACGGTGCGCGAGGCCTTGTCCACCCTTCAGGGGACAGAGGCCGATGCGGCGATCGCCGCGGCTGCTGGCGCGCTGCGGCGGCTCGTGGTCTCACCGGGAATACAGGCCGCTGCTGGGAGCATGCTGTTCGACACCTTACAGGGCGCGACAGACAGCTTCGAGCGCGCGAGCATTGAAACCCAGGAAGCGGTTGGCGCATTGGAGCGCTTGTCGGTCCTTGCCATGGGTGACGACCGGGCCCTCGAAGCGGTTGAAGCAAGGCTGTTTGCGTTGAAGGCGGCAGCGCGCCGCCACAGGACGGACCCCGATGGGCTTATTGACGTGCGTGACCAATTGCGCGCGCAAGTTGGCCAGATTGATGCAGGAGATGCACGGGTGGAGGCCGCTCGCCAGCGTGAGACCGAGGCGGCGGCAAGATGGCGGCATGCAGCTGAAATGCTCAGCCGGTCGCGCCGCGCCGCCGGAAAGCGGCTGCAGGCGGCTGCCCAGAAGGAGTTGCAAGCCCTCCATCTCGGCCGTGCAAAAATGCGCTTTTCGATTGTTCCGCTGGAGGACAGTGATGCCGATTCCAAAGGGACAGATTTGGTTGAGATTGAGGTTGAAACGAACCCGGGCGGTGGGTTTGGCCCCCTGCGGACCATCGCGTCGGGCGGAGAATTGGCGCGGTTTTCGCTGGCCTTGAAATGCGCCGCCGCGGAAGCCGAAGGCGGAGTTGCGACTGTGATCTTTGACGAAGCGGACCAGGGGGTTGGCGGCGCGGTTGCGGCGGCGATTGGAGAACGGCTCACCAGGCTTGGCGAGGCGCGCCAGGTCTTTGCCGTCACTCACAGTCCGCAGGTTGCTGCGGCGGCGAGCATCCAATGGCGTATTGAAAAGCACACATCCGGCAAGTCCCTTGGACAGATGCGGGCGACTGTTCTAGATGCAGAGGCGAGACTGGAAGAAATCGCACGCATGCTGGCCGGCCGCAGGGTGACGCCGGAGGCACGGGCAGCAGCGGAGCGCTTGCTGGAGGGGTAATGGACCCGTCAGATACACCCATTGATGCTTTGAGCGAAGCTGAGGCGCGGGCCGAACTTGCCCGTTTGGCCGTTGAGATCAAATTGGCGGATGGGGCCTATTATCAGCAGGATGACCCCTATCTGACCGATGCTGATTATGACGCGCTGCGCCGCCGCAATCTCGCGATTGAGGCGCGTTTTCCGGCGCTGAAACGTAAGGACAGCCCATCTGACCGGGTCGGCGCGCCGGCCGCAGACGGATTTGCGATAATTGAACACGGCACGGCAATGTTGTCCCTCGGCAAACTCGGTAACGTCCGTTTCGTCAAAGGCA
>JBCBAO010000328.1:0-2769 GCA_038532405.1 Pseudomonadota bacterium
ACAGGGGCCGTGCTGTTCAACTTGCACGGAATGCTTGCAATGCAGGCAACACAACCGCTTGCTATTACCTCGCCTCTTGGGGGGAAGGGGCTGGCATCCCGAGTGAGCAGATCCAAAAAGGGTTGGGGGGTATTGAATACAGCTGTCAACTGGGCGAAGCGCAAAGCTGCGTCAGTGCTGGTCTCGCCTACAAACAAGGATATGGTGTGAGAGCGGATCGTGCCAAAGCGCTGCAGTTTCAAGAGCGGGCCTGCGATCTTGGAAACTTGGACGGGTGCTACAATTTCGGGGCGACTTTGGTTGCCGGGGGCTCAACCGCGGAGAAGGCGCGGGCGGCGCAAATTTTCGAAGAGGCGTGTGATGCTGGCGAGATGTGGAGCTGTGCCTCCCATGGGCAGAATTTGTACCTCGGCCTAGATGGGGTTGCGAAGAACCGCCGGGCGGGCCGCCGCCTCCTGCGTGAGTCCTGCGAGGCTGGCGCGCCCTTGGGATGCCAGGCGCTTGAGGCCTTCGATCTGAATTAGCCCGGTGCGAGCCTTTACGTAGCGGGCAAACCCAAGGTTAATCGGATCTTACGCAACCCGTGGGGGACAGGTATGTTGATGCGTTGGATGCGCCGAGCGGTGGTTTGTTTTGCCGGGTTGGTGGCCCTGGTGATCACCCCTATTGCGTTCGCCGAGCCGCGCGTGGCGACTGTGATCGGCAATGGCGACTATGCTGAAACGGGATGGCAGCTCCAGAACACGAAGAATGATGCACGGCTTATGGCCGAGACCCTCGAAGCGATTGGGTTTGATACGGTTCGCCATTTGGATCTGGACGAGCAGACCATGGAGGATGTGTTCGCCGAGCATGCCGATCGGCTCGCCGCTGCGGGGCCGGGGGCGATCGGGCTCTTCTATTATGCGGGCCATGCCATCCAATCCCAGGGGGCAAATTATCTGATCCCAGTCGATGCCCGACCGCGCACCGAGCAGGATGTCTGGCGCCAGGCCCCGCGGCTGGGGGAGGCCCTGCAATACATCAAGAGCGCCGGCAATGCTGTGAATTTTATCATTCTGGATGCGTGCCGGAACAGCCCGCTGCCAAGTGCCAATCGTTCGATTGGTGGGGGCTTGAGCGCGCCGGACCGGACCCGTGGTTTGCTGATCGCTTTCGCCACCGAGCCTGGCTTTACGGCTACCGATGGGCGGGGGGACCACAGCCCCTATACCGCGGCGCTGGCAGATGTGCTGCGGATGGAGGGCTTGATTGCCGAACAGGTGTTCCGCCGCGTGGCCTTCCGCGTGAACGAGGCAACCAATGGTGCACAGACACCGTTTTTTAATAGCGGCTTGATCGGTGAGGCCGATATTTGTTTGCACCAGGGCCCCTGCGGAGGCGGGGGGAAGCCGGCGCGGCCATCCGAGGTGCGCGATGGGATGGATGAATTGACCCGCCGGGTGGCTGAATTGTGTGATCTCGGAGATGCCGAGAGCTGCACAACGCTCGCCGTGTCCTATTTTTTTGGCGATGGCGGCCTGCCGGTGGATGCGGCGGAAGCTGCGCGGCTCTACCGGTTTGGGTGCGACGGGGCGGATTTGCGCGGATGCGCGGCCCTTGGCGGTCTCTATGAGGGGGGCGGCGGTGTCGATCAGGATTTTGGGGAAGCTGCGCGCCTCTATCGGCAAGCGTGTGAGGGCGGCGAAATGCTGGGCTGTTCGGGCCTTGGCTTGCTCTATGCGAACGGGGTGGGGGTTGCAGCTGACCAGGGGCGGGCTGTCGATCTGTTCAAACAGGCGTGTGAGGGGGGACAGGTGCTCGGTTGTTCCGGGCTCGCCGACCAGTATGCGGCGGGCCGGGGCGTTGAAAAGGACGACACGCTGGCGGCAAATTATCTGGGGCAAGCTTGCCAGGGGGATCTTGCCTATGCCTGTTTTCGCCTGGGGCTTGTTCACCAGGCTGGTATCGGCGTTCACCAGGACTATGCCGAGGCGGCGCGGCTGTATCGGATCGCCTGCGAGGCTGGAGATTTGTCGGGATGTGCTGGGCTTGGGAATTTGCTCTATCGGGGCGATGGCGTTGACCAGAACACGGTCGAGGGACGGGCATATCTGGAAGCCGCTTGCGCGGGCGGGGAGGCGATTGCCTGTGATCTCTTGGAAGAAATAGGTGATACGCCGCCTGGCACGCAACCTCGGCCCTGAGTACTAAAACCAGATCCCTGCGGTGTTTGGCGGCATGCCCGGACAAGGTAAATGCGATATTTACGCTTCAACCTTATATTGAACTGGACGTGCTCCAAAATTTGCCATTGGAATCGTATAAATCCGGTCAGTGCAATACTGGCCAAGCCAATTCTTCCGCGAGGCCATGATTTCTCATTAAGGTTTGGTACAGAATCTTTACGATTTGGGTCTGACTTTTGATGCCGCGTTTTCCCGCGGTTAGACCCATGGACGCACCGAGCGGAGGGCGCGCTACCCGCCGGTCACACCTGTTCCCATCGGGCAGGACACACCGGTGCCACCGAGGCCGCAATAGCCGCCCGGGTTTTTGTCCAGGTATTGCTGGTGATACGCTTCAGCATAGTAAAACGAAGTCGCGGGGGCGATTTCGGTCGTTATGGTTCCACTATGGCCTGCTTTGGCAAGGGCAGATTGGTAGTCTTCCTTGGACAGTTTTGCCGTCAGGGCCTGCTCGTGCGTGGTGGTGTAGATCGCGGAACGGTATTGCGTGCCGACATCATTTCCCTGGCGCATACCCTGGGTTGGATCGTGGCCTTCCCAG
>JBCBAO010000329.1:0-2768 GCA_038532405.1 Pseudomonadota bacterium
CTCGCGGTGGACAAGGGCTGCCTCGGAAACGGTGATGAAACCGGGAAAATTGATGGCATGCGTCGTGGTCGCATAGTCATACTGGTCTTTGGCGGCTTCATCCGCGTGTGCAGCCAACATGCCGCTGGCAACAAACAGCGCGGCTGCAATGAGTGAAATCATATTGGTACGCGTCGATCCCATAACGGTATCCTTCATGCTTTCAATGGAGTAAGCGCTCCAATTGGGGCAGGATTGCGCATGCACTAGGGTGATTTCATGCCGACGCTCTAGTCGGCTTCAGGCACCCCCGGACGGAATGCAACGAGGCCGCCTGTTGGCGCATAGTCGCTTTTCAACGGTCCCGGCAGTCTCGGATTTACGCCATAGGTGCTAATGGTCGTCGTCACTTCCCCAAGGCTCATATAAAGATTGCCGTCTTGATCTGGGGTCACAAAGGCCGATGAGGATCCAGGAGCCTCGAAACTGCCCAAAACATCCCCGGTTTCGGCATCAAGATGAAAAACCCAAACTGCCTGCGGCTGGCGAAAATTCTGCTCCCCGCGCTCGAAGAGGTAGCAAAGGTCCATGGCGATCCATAGGCCATTGTCCGTTACGGTAATAATCGAGTTGATCGCGACCTCACGCTTGGCCACAAGACTGCGGGACAATCCGGCCTCTGCGAGGTTGTGATAGGTCCTTTTCCACTTCAGATCGCCGGTATCGCCGCGAATGGCAATCACATCGCCTGCCACCGGATCGAATGTGTAGACCATGCCATCCGGGCCGATGGAGGGGGACGCTTGCCCCTGGGCGTTCTCGGCTGTCCAGATCACATCCCCAGATTGGGTATCAATGGCGGACATCACACCAGCCTCGTTGGCAACATAAACCGCCTGACCGTCCGGCGAGATGGCCGGGCTGGTGCCAGAGCCTGCACCGATTGGGGTTTCGAAGGCGATGGTCGCACCCTCTGTGCTGGTATCAATACCGTACAGTACACCTTGTTCCGGCGTTGTGCCGGTCGCGGACATGAAAATCCGTCCCGTGTCCGGATGGACGGCCGGCGTGTTCGCGACCTCGACAGCCCGTCCATAGATAACATCCCAAAGCGGCTGCACGAACGCTTCGGCGAGGAAGCCGCCGCCCCAAAGGCCCGGTGGTGCCGGCACGCTTGGCTGCCCGGCGACGCCTGGCAGTTCCATAGGGTCATATGCAAGCGCGCCTGTAACACGGTCATAAACTAGGAGCACACCATCACTGGTGATGCCGCCGACATGGCCTTCATGGGTGAAGATTGGTGTGATCATAAATCCTTCGCCGCCGCCTTCGACGAAAGAGGCTGTCCAGCGCACATCACCCGCCGCAGTAAAGGACCAAAGCTGATTGCTGTCGCCGGCATAGAGATTGCCATCCGCATCAATAATAGGTGCACTGACGACGGCCGCATAATCGAAGTCATCAAGGGATTGCATCGGCGCAGTTTGCCACAACAGAGCACCAGTCTTATCAAAAGCATGCAGATGCGATGTGTCGGCACCTTGTCCTGTGGTGGCATAGAGGTTCCCTTCCGGGCCGATGATTGGGCCAATCAAAAGTGCGGCTCCATCAAGAACGTGCCAGGCCATTTCGACATTCGGCGTCGGGTTTAACGCAACATAGTCTGAATTCGACCCATCGCGGTGGACAGTGGGCCAGGCAGTATTCGCATAATGCTCGCCCGCTGGCTGATCCAAGGGTTGTGTGGGTAGCTCTACCGATGAGGTGCTGGGGCCGGCCGGCGCTGACGGTTCAGGGGCCGGTTCGCTGCCGCAGCCGGTAACACACAGTAAAGTCGTTAAATAAAGGCTGAAAACATGCAATTTTGAAAAGGACATAGGGGAACCTCCAAACCCTAGCCGTCTTACACTTTAATCTATCTTTGTAAACGCCCGTGCTGGCGCGCTAAACCCCGACGATTTCGCTCATCGCTGCCTGGTTTTTCAGCCATTTGATAAACGCCCGGACGTCCGGGGTCAGATGGCGCCCATTTGGCCAAACGAGCCAATATCCAAAGTCGATCGTCGTCGATCCATCTGCGAAGGGCGCAACCAAGCGCCCGGTTGCCAAGTCTGCTGCGGCGACGGCTCGCTTTGCTAGTGCGACGCCTTGGCCAGAAATCGCCGCTTCAATCACGAGAACGGCCTGGTTAAATCTTGGCCCCCTTCTCGAGGATACACCAAGCACTTTGCGCGCCGCGAGCCAGCTGGCCCAGTCCGGACATGACGGGTCGTTTTCCGGACTTTCGTCATGGAGCAGCGTATGGTTGGCAAGGTCGCTCGGCTTCCGGATCGGCGTGTCGCCTTCAAGAAGTTGCGGAGAACAGACGGGAAGCACCGTCTCATCCAGCAACAACTCGCTCCTCAGTCCCTCATAGTCGCCGCGCCCATAGCGGATCGCGATGTCGGCATCGGCTGTGTTGAAATCTGTCAGGCCCATATCGGCAGACACCCACGCTTCGATCCCCTCATTCTCGCTGTGGAACGCCTCCAGCCGCGGGGCGAGCCATTTTGCTGCAAAGCTTGGGGCGCAGGTGACCATGACGCGCCCCTTGCGGGCGGGTGCCTGCATTACGCGCCCAGCTTCGCCAATTTTTTCAAAGGCTTCCCGAACAAGCGGAAGCGTTGCCTGGGCGCTGTCCGTCAGCAGCACAGATCGCCCGGTTCGTTTGAAGAGAGGAGCACCGGCATAGTCCTCTAGCTGACGTATTTGCTGGCTTATCGCGCCGGGCGTCACATTTAACTCCTCAG
>JBCBAO010000330.1:0-2741 GCA_038532405.1 Pseudomonadota bacterium
CGCGTATACGCGCCTCATAATAGCCCGCCGACGTTACGGGATCAGTCTTGAGATCAGCACTCACATCAATCACTTTGCCGTCGAGCCGCGGCGTGCTCCAACTGCTATAGGACGTAAATTGAGTTCGAACGGTCTGCCCTTCGAAAACCGTATTACGATCATTTGGCCGAATACGAACCGAGGCGGTAACTTCACCAATATTTGGTACGATCTCCATCACCGCTTCACCTGGTCTTACAACGCCGCCAATCGTCGAAAAGGCAAGGTTCAGTACTTCGCCAGAAACGGGGGCGAGGATCACTGATCGATCCAACACATTCTGAGCGGCCCGAAGCCTTTCTTCGGCCGACAATAGGCTTGCCCGGGTTTCAAGGAATTCCGTGGAGAGTTGCCTTGAAAACTGCGCCCGGGCCTGATCAATCTGAGCGTCCAGATCGATCCGCGAAGATGCCGCTGCGCTTGCATCCGCCTCCAGCCGCGCGATATCGCCTTCAAGCTCGGCAACCAAACGCTCCGCCCTTGAGACCTGGTCCAGGCGTACCAATTGACGTGATCGCATATCCTGCATCAGAGCCAGTTCCCCTTGAGCCACATCCAGGGAGCGCTCAACAATTTCAGCTTGCTGAAGCCTTGCCGCTTCAGTTTTCGCAGCGGCCTGCGATCTGGAGGTCAAAACCAGCACATCTGCCGCAAGGGCCCGCCTTTGCTGGGCGAACAAGCTACGCTCGCGCGATATGATATCGGCGCGCTCTTGCTGGCCAAGATCAAGCCCTGTCATGTCGGAAAAATCCGGTTCGGCGTCACCGTCCAGGAGTGCTTGCAAACGGGCAGTCGATGCTGCCAGCGCTGCGTATTCCTGGATCACCTGATCGCGCCCGGCGAGCGATACGATATTCTCCAGTACAACGAGTACATCGCCCTGCTCGACCCACTCACCGTCGCGTACCTTGATATCGCTAATGATCCCGCCCTCGAGATGCTGAACGACTTGCCGTTCGCTCTCAACAATCACCTGCCCGGAAGCAGCTACGCCCTCTTCCAGCGGAGCCACAGCCGCCCAGGCCACAAATCCACCAAGGCCAAGAAGACAGGAAAAGATGGTGTATCGGATAATCTTATCTCGGCCGGGTGCGAATACAGTTTCGGTCATGATGCACGCGCTCCAATCGATGTAATGTTATCGCCAGGTCCAGCCTCCGAAGCCTTTAGATAATTCTCGGCAGAGGCACTCAGAATAACGCCATCGCGTATCAGCATAACGCTCTGTGCTGCAGCGATGAGCTGTGGATCATGGGTCGCAACAATCACAATGGCTCCCGCTGATGCCTCTGCCTTTAGACTGGCGATCACACGTGCTGCAGCTGTTTTATCTAAATTGGCGGTAGGCTCATCCAGCAGCAATATCACCGGGGTCCCGAAAAACGCCCTGGCAAGACCAACCAATTGACGCTGGCCCGCCGACAGGCCGGTTTCGTTCTGTGCGCCGATTTCTGTTTCATACCCGTCCGTTTGGGCAAGGATCATGTCATGCGCCCCGGCGCGTTGTGCTGCATCGATCACAGCTGCGGACTCGACATTGCCCATGCGCGCAATGTTTTCGGCAATCGTGCCAGGCATGAGTTCGACATCCTGGGGCACATAACCGAAATGCTTGCCACGATCCTCGCTCGGCCAGTTGTGGATGTTCCGCCCTCCAAGTGACACCTCGCCGGAAAACGGCTCCCAGGCCCCAGCCAATGTTTGCAGCAATGTCGTCTTACCGGTTCCGATATTGCCAACAATGGCAACAAAAGCACCGCGTTCCAGTTTCACGCCAAACGGGCGAATAACCGGGCCCTCGGCACCAGGAACGCCAACGGAGAGACGCGAAACCGCAAGCTCCGGCTCAGGCCGGGGCAAGCTGACGACCGGACCATCAGCCTCGCGCATATCGCGTAAATCGACCAGCTGCTCCCAAGCCAAACGTGCCTGGGTAATGGCCCGCCAGCTGCCGACAATCTGGTCAACGGGGGCAAGTGCCCGCGAGAGAATGATAGACCCCGCAACGATTGCACCGGGAGAAATTTCCTGGTTCAGTGCAAGCGCGGCACCGCCCCCAAGGACGAGGATCTGTAAAATCTGCCGGGCCGCCCGCGCAACCGCAGAAAAGCCCCCCTCGCGCGCCCCTGCTTTCAGATTCAAATCACGGGCGGCCCTTTTTGCTTCTCGCCATTTCGTGCGGGCTTCGGGGGCAAGGCCCATGGCAATCATCGCTGACCTTTGTCGGCTTAAGCCAGCAGCAATATGAAAAGCCTTTGTGCTAGCCGCACTCGCAAGTTCAGTTGTTTTACGCGAGGTGAGTTCAGCAATCGCCGCAACGCAAAAAATCAAAATGGCTCCACCAAGCCCCAATAAGCCAATGAAGGGATGGATCAGAAATAGAATGGCGAGGAAAAATGGCACAAAAGGCAAGTCGAAAAACGGAAGGATAATTCCATTCTGATAAAGACTGCGCACACGCCCAAGTACGGAGAGATCGTCGGTTAACCTCGCCTGTCCTGCCGGCTCGGTCTCAAAGTGTTGAAAGACCCGCTCTGATATCTTCTCTTCAATGGCTTCAGCGGCAAGGGTGCAGAGCCGTCGCCGACCAGCCTCTGCAAGCCCGTAGATGACCAGAAGAAACAAGGCAATCCCGGTGAGCCAAGCCAATGTATCGCTCGATCCAGACGTTAGGATTCGATCGTAGATTTGTAGCATGTATA
>JBCBAO010000331.1:0-2740 GCA_038532405.1 Pseudomonadota bacterium
CTCCGCTTCAAGGCGGTCAAGATGTGTCAGATCGGCCAAGGCAAAAACCTCTTGCTTATAAGTTTGAAGGTGCATCTAGCGGTGTGCCTGGTCTGCGCCAACCGACTTTTACAACGCCACCACCGCACTTTAGTTTTCTTAATCAATAATCTTGCGAAAAAAACGTTCCGTATTGGCTTGAAGCAGGCCCCAGTTTGATGTTAACAAATCGTTGAGGGACAAATTTGGTTACGGGTTTAGTTTCATCAGGAGCGGAAAAGCCGCTCCGCGTGGGGACATACTGTGTTTGGGATAGAACGCCCAGTCAGGATCGTAGTGTTGGCGGCTCTGTCGGCGCTGCTAAATCCAATAGCTATAGGTGATGCTCCTAAGCAGGAGGCTGAAGCCTTGGCACATATCACCATAAATCGTTTCGTCGGAACTCTGACCATTGAAACACTTCCGGTGCTTGACGACGGATCCTCACAAAGCCCCGTGGTCGTATTGGAAGATACAAGATTGACCGTTTCCCGAAATGAAACGGGCCGCGGCTTTGTCATTGATGGTCATTATGATCAGCGTCCGGCAAATTGTATTCGACAGAACGACGAATTAACCCTTCAGTTCGCAGGCGAGCCACGCCGCTTAATCTCCGAGTTTCCGGTATTGCATATTCAAGTGCCTCAAGACGCCGTTCTGGACATTGATTTCTTGGCCGGAGACGGACGAGTTGAACGGGTTGCTGGCATGCAACTTTCCATGGCGTCCTGCGCATCCCTGCAGATTGACCGGATCTCTGATAATTTTGACGCCGTGCTGGATGGAAGTCCGTCTGTTGTTGCAGATTATTTGGGAAAAAGCCGTGTGCGATCAAATGGTGCGGGCCGCCTGATGGCTCAATCAATTGCCGGTGGTTTGGAATTGGCAGCAGATCGAGCAGGCCGGATAACGGTCGGTCACTTGGCGGGGGACCTTAGAGCTGAGCTCGGCGGTGCTGCGCGTTTGAATATCGGATCAGGTGAAAGTCAGACAGCGGATATTACGCTCGATCGCTCTGCACGAATTGAGCACAATGGAGCCGTTGGAACACTGAATCTCGAAACGGGTCAGGCATCTCGCATGGTTCTTGCAGAGCTGAAGGGAGACTTCACTGGGGTGCGCGGACGAGCGGCGCGTCTCAGTATTGGTAACAAAACTGTTCGTGCGATTGGGGAAAAGTGGAGTGTAGAATAGGTTGGTGTTGGTTGAATGGTGTTGGGAATGATGACGGTCTGTGTTGTGTTATGTGTCGAGAAATAGCTGGCACAAATCATTATTGATCTGTTATCTGAATAAATTTTACTAAATATCTGAAAAACATACAAAAAATATTTTTTACTACCGGTTCAAAATCAGTTGTGAATTGGTGTTTGCACGATCAAGGCCGCCTCTGGCCAAATATTGCGGAGAGAAAAATGAAGATATTAAGAGCGGTCACTTTCGCTGGGGTCTTTTGTTTCGGGCTTGGCTGTAGCGCATCTGCCCAAGATCTCGTTTACGAACCCGTTAATCCGAGTTTTGGGGGCAACCCGTTCAATTCTGCCCACTTGTTGGGAATTGCCAACGCGCAAAATGATTTCGAAGCACCGGTCGATCCGGCTGCTGAAACAACGCAGGCCGACATTTTTCTTCGCCAGCTACAAAGTCGTTTGTTGTCGGGCCTCGCGAGCGACGTAACAGATGCGATATTTGGTGACGATCCGCAGGATAGTGGCACCGTACAATTTGATGGAACCACCATCGATTTCGTCCGTGGTTTGGACGAGGTAACGATTTCGATCTTCGATGCAAATACGGGGCAGACAACAGAAATCGTTCTGCCGCTCTTCGCGGCAAATTAAGCGATGGCACACGGAAGATATTCGCGTGACTGGGGAGAAAATGGAATGACATGGCATCGTAAAGCGATTGGTGCATTGGTGGCGCTCTCTCTATCTGCGTGTGCGACCCCTGGATTCAAACCGGAATTGCGCCTCGCCGAGCCGGAGCTTAATCCTGTTACAGTCACCGAACATACATTAAAGTGGCTGCCAGGGCCGGGCAGTCAGATCCCAGTTGCCGTATACGGACTGGCCGATGAAACAGGTGCCTTCCAGCAAAGCGCAACGGGTCAAACCCTTTCGCGTGCGGTGACCCAAGCGCCCACACCCATTTTGATCAAAGCCCTTCAGGATGCTGGCAACCGTCGCTGGTTTTCCGTGATCGAACGGGAAAACCTTCAGAATTTGCTTAAAGAGCGCCAGATCATTGTTGATATGCGCCGCCGCTATCTCGGTGAGGAAGAGCTCAATCGCGAAGCGCTGCCAGCCTTGCGTTTTGCGGGTATACTGATCGAGGGTGCAATATCAGGCTACGACACAAATACAGTAACCGGCGGTGCCGGTGCCCGATATCTTGGTATAGGCGCAACCACTCAGTACCGTGAAGATGCGGTATCAATTTATCTCAGAGCGGTTAGTGTTAAGACAGGCGAGGTTCTGCTATCCATTACTTCGGAGCAAAGAGTTGCGTCTATTGCTGTACAGGGCAACGCGTTTAGATTTGTAGCATTCCAGGAACTGCTTGAGGCTGAGGCCGGTCTCACGATGAACCAACCCCGTCACCTCGCGGTGCGCCAGGCAATCGAGAAGGCCGTTTATGGTATGATTGTTGAGGGCGCAGAGCTGGGGCTTTGGGCCTTTGAAGATGAACAAGCCGGACAGGCGGCAATTTCCCACTATCG
>JBCBAO010000332.1:0-2737 GCA_038532405.1 Pseudomonadota bacterium
GGTCAGCGCCCTCGATCTGATCAAAACTCAGCCAGAATGTCAGGGTTTGGAGCATTTGATCGATGAGTGCATCGCTAAGCGCCGGCTCGATCTGAATAGCACCCCCTGCGCCCAGATTCTCGACGAGGTCGGAAATGGCGCTGCGTTTTTCGGCGAGCAAACTGCGAAAGCGGCGAGCTAGGTTTGGATTGAGGTCCAGAAGAACACCGAGATTACGATATAAGAAACGAAAGTCATAAATTTCTTCAAGGAGGATATAGGTATAAACCCAATTGTCATCGATGGAGGTGATCTGGCCGCGGGAGCCGCGCAAGATAACCATCATCTCTTCTTCGAAATTATCGAAGAGCGCATGGATGATCGCGTCTTTGCCCTTAAAATGGTAATATAGATTACCAGGGCTGATCTCCAATGCATTGGCAATATCGACAGCAGACTGATCAGCTTCCCCTTCTTCGTTAAAGAGAAGAAGTGAGGTGTGCAGAATTCGGTCTCGGGTTTTCATGGCCTGACACTCTGATAATCGGCATATTTCGCGACGAATGACTAATTTGACAGACAATCGTCACTATGAAACGAATTTTGATGTTGGATTTTCAATGGATTGCAAGGTCTTGGGCATAAAAGGTCTGCATGGATGGAGGACAAGCAATGGCAAACCGGCTTGAAGAGATCGCGGCAAAAGCAGCCGAGAACACGAATGCCTTGAACCCCATGATGGGGGGCCTCAATCGTGAGGAGCTTTTGGGGGCTGTCGCTATGATGCTGCGGCGCACGGGAACAAGCCCGGTTGCGACGGCAAAACTTGCCGGCCGCATGACAAAGGAAAACCTCCAAATCCTTTTGGGTCGCTCGGATCGTGCGCCGGAGCCAAAGGACCGGCGCTTTAAGGACCCCGCCTGGACCCATAACCCTTTCTATAAGCGGGGCTTACAGACCTTCCTCGCCATGCAGGACAATCTCGATCAATGGGTTGGCGACCTCAAACTTGGTGAACTGGAACATGCCCGGGCCCAGTTTGTGATGGGGATGATTACAGATGCTTTGTCGCCAACCAACAGCCTGGTCGGTAATCCAATGGCGCAAAAACGGGTCATCGACTCCGGTGGCATGTCTCTCGTTAAAGGCCTTAAGAACGCCTATGATGACCTCACCAAGAATGGTGGCATGCCCTCACAGGTGGACTCGCGGCCCTTCAAAGTAGGCGAGAACCTCGCAACAACACCGGGGCAGGTTATCTGGAAAAACGAAATTCTCGAACTTATTCAGTATACGCCAAAAACGGAAAAAGTGCACCGCATCCCGTTTATGATCATCCCGCCACAGATCAACAAATTCTACGCCAATGACCTGACACCGATGGTGTCGATCGTGCAGTTCCTATTGGCGATGGAGATGCAGACCTTTGTTGTCAGCTGGCGAAATCCGACCAAGGAACATGCCCATTGGGGGCTTTCGGACTATGTCGATGCGCTTGTCCAAGCAACCGATGTTATCCGCCACATTACGGGCAGCGCGAAAATCAACGTCTCCGGAGCTTGCTCTGGCGGAATAACGACCGCGACATTGGCCAGCCTTCTGGCCGCCGGCGGCGACAAACGCATCAATGCGCTTTCATTTATGGTGTGCGTGCTTGATCCGCAAAAAGACGATTCCGATCTTGGCCAGATCGTGTCCGAACGCAGCCTTGAAATCGCCCGGCGTTATTCCCGCCGCAAAGGCGTGCTCGACGGGGACAGCCTGGCGCGAATGTTCGCCTGGATGCGCCCGAATGACCTTATCTGGAACTATGTCGTCAACAACTATCTGATGGGCGAAGATCCGCCGCCCTATGACGTGCTCTACTGGAACAATGACACGACCAACCTGCCGGCGCAGCTTCATTCCGACTATCTGGACATGGGGCTCAGCCAACCCTTCGCCAATCCCGGACAAGTCGAGATTGCCGGTCACAAAGCCGATCTCTCAAAAGTGACCTGCGATGCCTTTGTGGTCGCTGGCGTGACGGACCATATAACCCCCTGGAAGGCCTGTTATCGAACAACGGGCCTACTTGGATCGAAAAATATCGAGTTTATCTTGTCGAATAGCGGCCACCTCCAATCCCTTTTGAACCCACCGGGGAACCCGAAGGCGCAATATTTCACAAATCCGGATCTTTCCGTGGATGCGGACACATGGGCCTCAAAGGCTGAGGAAACGAAGGGCTCTTGGTGGCCAGCTTGGGGAGCCTGGTTGAAGGAGCGCTCTGGTGCGATGAAAACGGCCCCTAGAACCTGTGGATCGGAGGCATTCGAGCCCCTTTATCCATCCCCCGGAAAATACGTATTCGACTGATACGTTCGAAGGAGAAAGGCTCACAACGATGGCGAAGACCAATAAACGGCTACCCAATATTACCATGGAAGAGGTGACCGGGTATTCGCTGCGCGTCGCGCATTGGCCAGCCGAAGTGAAGCTCGGCAAGCGCCCCTTGCTCTTCTTCAATGGCATTGGCGCAAACCTGGAACTTGCCTTCGGGCTCGGTGAATGGATCCGGGACCGGGATATTTTAACCTTTGACATGCCGG
This sequence comes from Pseudomonadota bacterium, assembly GCA_038532405.1. Taxonomy (GTDB): domain Bacteria; phylum Pseudomonadota; class Alphaproteobacteria; order Caulobacterales; family Hyphomonadaceae; genus CALLCD01. The sequence continues at coordinate 2,571 of JBCBAO010000332.1, forward strand.
GCGTTGGCGACTCCAAGCCAGCGCTTTTCCCCTATTTGCCCTGGCAAATGGCCCGGGCTGCACGAAAACTCTGCGACCGTTTCGGGTTTGACGATGTGGACGTTATGGGAGTCTCCTGGGGCGGCGCGATGGCCCAGCAATTTGCCATCCAATATCGCAAACAGGTC
>JBCBAO010000333.1:0-2735 GCA_038532405.1 Pseudomonadota bacterium
TTCGTGGAGCGAGGCTTCGACGGAGGCGCGCTGCGGCAGAAGAGCTTCCAGGCGGCTCTCCCCCAAATCGACAATCTCCGCACCGGCCTCTACGCCCGAATGAATTCTTCCCCCTGCCTTAAAACTGACCCATCTCATGGTTTCATCTCGTACGCGTTGTCAAAGTGTCACATATTACCGGCTTTTTAGACTGGCGTGATTTAGCGTCGTTGATGCCCAGATGACCAGAGGCTAGGACGGGGGTTTAAAGGTTATTAGAGTATGAAGATCGGCATCACATCGCGGGAAACGTCGCTCGGCAACCTGTTCTCGCCTGGCGAAACACTTGCTATGCCGCCTTACCAAAGAAGCTATTCTTGGGGTGAACGTGAAGCCGTCGACCTGCTGGGAGACCTTCGCGAGGCGGCAGAGGCTGACGAAAGCCACTTCATCGGTGCCATTGTCGTTGTAAAGGCGGATGGATCGGAGACATCGGAAATCGTGGACGGTCAACAGCGCCTAACAACGCTGACCATCCTCCTATCCGTTCTGCGGGATCTCGAAGAGGTGCAGGAGGAAGCGGCCAAAATGCATACGCTTATCGGAGATCCAGGTCGGCCAATGTTGGGCGAAGAGGCCAAATGGCGGTTGAGCCTGAACCATATCGATGGGCCGTTTTTTCGGGCCACCATACAGGAGCCTGGAGCGACCCTAGCGACGCTTGACGAACCCGGTGAGAGCGAAAGCCAAAGGCGTATGACCCGCAATGCCGCCGCCTTCATAAAGGAATTGCGGCCGATCAGTCCGGCGGCGAGGCGCCAACTGTTCCGATCAATTTGCGATGCCTGCGGCATTGTTCGCGTATCGGTTTCAGACCGCGACGCGGGCTATCGCGTTTTCAGGGTCCTGAACACGCGCGGTAAGGAGCCAAACGCCCACGATATTGTAAAGACGGACTTGTTCGAGCGAGCCGGCTTTTCCGTTCAGGAGGCCGATGAACATTCCCGGGTATGGGCCGAGCACGAAGCCATCCTTGGAGGGTCCGCTTTCGATGACCTTTTGCGCCAAATTCGCTTCATCCACGACAAATCCACCCGCGGCGATCTCGTAAGCGGATTTCGCAAATCCACGCTTGGCAGACTGCCACCTCGAACGTTCCTCGGAGAAATGCTGCCGAATTATGTTCAGGCCTATAAAGAGATCAATACCGGCGAAATTGACCTTGGCGAGCGATCGGCGGAGATTCATGATCACCTCCACCGCCTTCGTTCTCTCGACCACCACTCCTGGCGCGCACCTGCCCTGAAATTTCTCGTAGAACATCGGAACGACCCTGGCCTGGCGGTCGAATTCTTCAATGGGCTGGAACGCCTGGGGTTCATTCTACAGCTTATTATTCCCAATCGCGAGCAGCGAAACAAACGCTATCGGCGCACAATTGAGGCGATTGAGGCGGGTGTTAAAACAAACCTCTACGGTCGAACTGGTCCGTTCACAATTACAAAGGAAGAGGCCAAAAAAGTGCGCGAACGGTTATCCGGGCGGTTTGCAACATTTGGTCAAAGACGTGCCCTTGCCCTTCGATTAAACGCCGCACTGGACGGAGGACATACGATTGCGCCGGATGCAGATGCGACGGTTGAGCACGTTTTGCCGCGCAACCCGGCAAAGGACAGCCATTGGATGACAATATGGCCGAACCCCCAGGCACGCCGGGAACTTTGCGATACAATAGGCAACTTTGTGCTCTTGCCTCACTCCGTCAATCAGGCCGCCGATCGGATGACCTACCATGAAAAGAAAAAGGTATATTTCAATGGCAGGGGCGCGGCCCATTTCGCCCTGACAAATGATCTGGAGCAGGAAGACCTGTGGACACCTGATACCGTGCGCAAACGAACAGAGCGTCTTGCGGATCTCCTATGCGCTGATTGGGGACTAGAAACCTGAACGCTTTTCGTTGGGGCAGCCCTAGCGCCTCGAGCTTTCTCCTGTTTATCCTGTCCGTACAAAAGAACATCCATCTAGGACAGGATCGCCAAACATGAGCCTCTTTGATCTTTCAGGGAAAACCGCAATTATCACCGGGTCCTCCCGTGGAATTGGCAAAGCGATTGCCGAAGCCATGGCAGATGAGGGCGCGAACGTTGTCATCTCCTCTCGCAAACCAGGACCTTGTCAGGACGTTGCAGCCGCCATCAATGAACGCCAGGGGCGCAAAGCAGCCATCGCGACGCCCGCCAACATCTCGTCCAAAGAGGACCTTCAGCGTCTTGTCGATGATACCAATTCGGCCTTCGGTCAAATTGATATTCTGGTCTGCAACGCTGCGTCCAATCCGTATTTTGGACCGATGGCGGGTATAGAGGACGAGCAGTTCACAAAGATCCTACAAAACAACATCATCTCTAATCATTGGCTGATCAATATGTGCGCCCCGCAGATGCGCGCGCGTAAAGACGGTGCGGTCATAATCGTATCTTCCATCGGCGGCCTGCGGGGAACACCGGTCATCGGGGCATATAATATCTCCAAAGCAGCCGACTTCCAGCTTGCCCGCAACCTCGCAGTGGAGTTTGGGCGGGACAATGTTCGCGTGAACTGTATTGCGCCGGGATTGATCCGAACCGATTTTGCAAAAGCCCTCTGGGAAAACCCCGACATATTGAAACAAGCTCTATCGGGAACGCCGCTCGATCGGATTGGTGAGCCCGAAGAACTTGCCGGGGCCGCCGTGTTTCTTGCATCTAAGGCGG
>JBCBAO010000334.1:0-2731 GCA_038532405.1 Pseudomonadota bacterium
CTAGGCGCTGCTCGCCATTGAGTTCGGCTGAGATGGCCCAACCAGATGAAAGCCCCTGGCGAGCGATTTCAGGCAAAGCCGCCCCACGAAGGGATCGGCCAGGCCCAAGCTGGGATACCGCTTCCAGAAGATTTGTCTTACCGGCCCCGTTTGGCCCGAAAAGGCAGACATGGCGACCATCGAGAGGAAGATCGAGGGACGCATAATTGCGATAGTCTGTCAGCCTTAGGCGGGTCAGGGCGGTCATGGCAGGATTTGCGACTACAGCGCCCAGCGGTGATCGACCGCCTCTTCGGACAAGGTCCACAGCTTTTCGGCCATAGCCCGGTCTTCTGCGCGGGCGGCCAGCTTGCAGACGCCAACGCCGCCCCGCAGTTCGAAAAGGCCGGTGGGCCCGTAATAAACGCCTGGGTTGGCATCAGGGTCTGCGGTGCACAGCACTGTCGGCCAGCTCCCGCGTGCAGCCGATTGGGCCATCACCAGGTTTCCGACCTCCATCATCTTCGTTGTCAGGCCGCGCGTGTGTTTGGTCTGCAAGGGCGTCGCTGCATATCCGGGATGGCAAAGATATCCATTCGCCGCCTCGCCGCGCGCGCTGAGTTTTTCATTTAGAGCGAGGATGAACAGGGCATTTGCAAGCTTGCTCTGGGAATAAGCTGCGCTTGCATCATAACTCTTGCGCCAGTTTGGATCGTCGGTGCGGATTTTTCCCAATTTATGCATCGTGCTCGAAACAGACACAAATCGACCTGCGCAGGCGCGAACTTTTTCCTGCACCAGCGCAGCAAGTAGGAAGTGACCCAAATGATTTACGCCAAACTGAAGCTCGAACCCATCAGATGTTTCGAGACGCTCCGGAGGCATCATGGCACCGGCATTAAGAACCAATCCATCAAGGGATGCGACGCGAGACAAAAGCTCTGCCGCAGCTGCCCTGATAGATGCCAAATTGCCGAGATCTATCGCGATGATATCCGTGCTGCCCTCACCGCCCTTTACCTCGGCGGCGATGGCCTGGGCCGCGCCGCTCGCCCGATCCGGATCACGGCAAAGCAGGATGACGCGGGCACCGCGCTTAGCAAGCAGCCGTGCGGCCTGGAAGCCGATGCCACTGTTTGCCCCGGTAATGGCAAATGTCTTGCCTGTTTGATCGGTCAAACACTGTGGCGTCCAGTTTCGGATAGCTGTCACCGCGAACTGGCCACCTAGACCCGAAGTGGCATCAGAACGTATCGCGCCGCCGGGTCGTTTGGATCAAGGACGAGCGCCGGTGAAGCCGGATCGTTGAACAGGAACTCTGCTTCGGCCGCTTCAATCTGACCGGCAACATCCAGCAGATATTTTGCATTGAATCCAACCTCCATCGCATCTGCGGCATAGCTGGCTTCAAGTTCTTCATTGCCCTGTCCGGTTTCGGCATGGTTCACAGCCAGGGTCAATCGATCATCTCCGAGGGACAACTTTACGGAACGAGACCGCTCAGCCGACACGGTTGCAACACGGTCAACTGCAGCCTCGAACAATTTGTTGTCGATCACCAGCTTCTTCTCATTGCTCTGGGGGATCACGCGGGCATAATCCGGGAAAGACCCGTCGATGAGTTTGGACGTCAAAACGGCCCGCCCAGCACGGACGACAATTTTAGAATCCGACACTGCCATCTGTACGCCGCCGTCGAGGCTCTCGATAAGGCGGCGGATCTCCCCTATCGCTTTGCGCGGAATAATGACACCTGCCAGCGATTCTGCACCTTCAGGGGCCGGAATCTCCGCCAATGCAAGGCGGTGCCCATCGGTTGCAACCGTGCGGAGCACAGCTTGGCCTCCGCTCTCCAGACCATGGAGGTAGACACCGTTCAGATAATACCGAGTTTCCTCGGTTGATATGGCGAAGCGGGTCTTATCGATGAGCCGGCGCAAAGATGCGGCATCCACCTCAAAAACAGTCCCGTCCCCATCCCCCTGCATGGTTTGGAAATCGGTGGCAGGCAGTGTGGGAAGCGCAAAATTTGCCCGACCAGAACGGATTGCAAGACGCTGGTTTTCAGGCTGCAATTCCAATTCGACCTCTGCCCCTGTCGGCAATTTGCGCACAACATCAAACAGTGTATGGGCCGGTGCAGTAACGGCACCACCATCGGCGACCGACGCATCGGCCGTATCAACCGCCTCTATATCGAGGTCAGTTGCTGTTAGCGTTAAAGCCCCTGCATCCGCGCTCATAAGCACGTTGGACAAGATCGGAATTGTATTGCGACGTTCCACCACATTCTGGACATGAGAAAGGGCGTTGAGGAGATCTGAGCGTTCGAGGGTGAGTTTCATATCATCGGCCTGTCGGACTTCGCGGCATAGGCACCGCCGGTCAAAGGTAAGTGATACCCCTAAAGGGAATCGGCCCGCATTGCGCTGCATGCGGGCCGACAGACTTGGCAAATCGAAGAAAAAAGCAAGCCCTAACTCGCTGGCCGAGCCAATAACTGGTTGAGAACCGCCTTTACACGGGCCACATCGTCGGACCAATCGCTCGCCTCAGGCAGCAATTCTTCGACTTTGTTAAAGGCGTGCAATACGGTGGTGTGGTGCCGGCCCCCATAAGCAATCCCGATCTGTGGGTAGGATTTGGAGGTCATAACGCGGCTGAGATACATCCCGATATTCCGCGCCCGTATGACACTCTTGAAACGCCGCTTGCCCTCTAAGTCAGCCCGAGTGATCCCCATGACTTGGCA
>JBCBAO010000335.1:0-2728 GCA_038532405.1 Pseudomonadota bacterium
CAATGCCGCCCCCCATGATGGCCATGGTGAGTGGATCAAGTTGATCGGCAAGGATCGCAAGCGTGGTTCCAACGGCGATGGCCATACCAATCATGCCGTTTCGGTTACCGGCGCGGGATGTAGCGGGGCTCGATAAGCCGCGCAAGGCAAGAATAAAGAGAACGCCCGAAGCGAGATAGAGCAGGGCGGCGGTTGAGGCAGTCATTTACTCGCCTTTCTTTTTATACATGGCGAGCATGCGTTGTGTGACGAGAAAACCGCCGAATATGTTGACCGAGGCAAGCCCCGCTGCAACTCCGCCCATCAGCTTGGCAGCCATGCCGCCATCAATCAGTGCAGAGGCCGCAGCAGCCACAAGCGCCCCGACGATAATCACTGATGAGATCGCATTTGTAACGGCCATCAAAGGCGTATGCAGCGCCGGCGTGACGCTCCAAACGACGTAATACCCAACAAAACAGGCCATCACGAAAATGGCGAGTAGGAAAACGGTTGACGATATGCCGCCAGCCTCCGCATCACCAGCGGCCATGGCTGGTAAGGCAAGGGCGAGCGCCATAAGTGTTGCGCTGAAGAATTTCATGATGTCAGCCTCTCATTCACGGTTTCACCACCCTTCGTCAGCAGCATCGCTGTGACAATTTCATCGTCTGTTTCCAGATTTAACGATCCGTCCTCCGCCGTAATCAGGGGCAGAAATGCCAGGAGGTTTTTCGCATAAAGTGATGAAGCGTCGGCGGGGAGGCGCGCTGGCAAGTTGGCAAACCCCGCGACTTTTACGCCCTCAACATCTACAATCTCGTCCCGTTTAGACAGTTTGCAGTTGCCGCCTTGGGACACCGCCATATCAACCAAAACCGATCCAGGCTTCATGGATTTGACCATATCTTCTGTCACAAGCTCCGGTGCTGGACGGCCCGGGATGAGGGCTGTTGTGACAACAATATCCTGCTTCGCAATGTGGGTGGCGGTCAGATCGGCCTGTTTCGCCTGGTACTCTGCCGACATTTGCTTGGCATAACCGCCTGCGGTTTCGGCGGCTTTGAACTCTTCATCCTCAACGGCAATGAATTTCGCACCTAGAGAGGCGACTTGCTCCTTCGCTGCGGGGCGTACATCGGTGGCCGTGACCACTGCGCCGAGCCGGCGGGCGGTGGCGATGGCCTGAAGACCAGCAACACCGGCTCCCATTATGAAAACCTTTGCCGGTGCGACCGTGCCGGCCGCGGTCATCATCATCGGCATGGCCCGTCCATAGATCTGCGCCCCTTCGATAACAGCTCTATAACCAGATAGGTTCGACTGGGAAGACAACGCATCCATGCTCTGGGCACGTGTAATGCGAGGGGTAAACTCCATTGCGAGGCTTGTCTGTTTCCGTTTGTTCAAGGGATCCCACAGGTCGCCCGAGTTGAAAGGGTCGAACAGGCCTATAATAGATGCGCCTTCTGGAATAAGGGCTACTTCTGAAGCAGACGGACCGCGGACTTTCATGACAAGATCAGTGCCGTCAGCAGCCGCCTTGGCGGACGCCGCAATCTGTCCACCTGCCGTTTCATAGTCACTGTCAGGAAAGCCAGCGACTTTGCCCGCATTGGTTTCAATTGTGATGCTATGGCCAAGCCCGACCAGCTTTTTGACGCTCTCGGGTGTTGCGGCCACACGGGATTCGCCCGGCACCGTTTCTTTAAAGATTGAGATTTTCATGGGTGTGTCTTTAAACGAAGTCCGTGCAGGAACGCAATTTATTCCTCACACTGCCTTCAAATCTCCCTTCTGACGAACAGATTTGCCCCAATTAGAGCGAATTAACCTAACTTCAAATCGTGAGACAAATTAGCGGTTATCGGATCGTCCGCTGTTTGCGCTGTTGTGAGCACCTGTTTGATTTTACCAGCCATTGTTTTCCCCCGCTCAACGCCCCACTGATCGAAGCTGTTAATCTGCCAAAGCTTGCCCGATATAAAAACGCGATGTTCAAAAAGGGCAATCAATGCCCCCAGTGATGCTGGCCCGAAATCTTGGGTGTAGAGAAACGTCGACGGCCGATTACCAGCATGAACTTTCTGGGCGGCGATCTCGGCTGTGAGATCAGATTCTTCGGCCTGAACCTCCTCAATCACACGGCCATTCGCAAGAACTTCCGCTTGGGCGAGGGCATGGGCGGTCAAAGCGGTTCGCCCAGCAAGATCGGTTTTGGGATCCGTCGCTAAGATAAATTCGGTCGGAACAGCTTCTGTCCCCTGGTGCAGCCATTGGTGGTAGGAATGCTGTCCAACAGACCCTTCGCCCCCCCAAAGTGCCGGTGCGGTCGCACCAGGCAGGGGTTTTCCCTCCGGGCTAACGGACTTGCCGTTGGACTCCATTTCCAATTGCTGAAGATAGGCCGGCAGAAGCCTTAACCGCCTTGAATAGGCCAGCAACACGCGCATTGAGGCGGCGAGGGCATTGCGGTTCCAATAATCGATAAGCGCCAGGCGTACCGGGAGGTTCGTTTCCAAGGGTTCCGTTTCAAAATGCGCATCCATCTCTGCGGCACCTTCGCGGAACTGATCGATAATTTCGGGGCCGAGCGCGATTCGCAGCGCTAGAGACCCGTTTGACCAAATCGAAAACCGCCCGCCGACGCTTTCCGGCAAGTCGAATGTCGTAACATCGCTTGTCCCCAGCCATTCCCGCGCCCGGTCCGGGCGGGATGTCACCAGTGCAATGTGGTTTGACACTGCAT
>JBCBAO010000336.1:0-2725 GCA_038532405.1 Pseudomonadota bacterium
GAACGGATTCAACGGCCAGCCGATCTTCGCATCGCGCGACGGACGGCTGACATCTCCAACGATAAAGGCGCCGCCTTAGTGGCCAAAATGGAACGCATGTTGCAGGAGGATGACAAAGGCGCAGGTCTGCGATGTCTGGCGCTATCCCTAGTCCTGGTCATGGTAGGCGGCTTTGGGTGAGACCGAGGGCCGAAAGGATTGGTAGTCACCCTTGCCGCCTTATTGCCTATCGGAACCGACCAGACACCGCCTTTCCTGTTGCCCATCACAGAAACAGAACCGATGACAGATCGGGACGCCCTACTCATTCCTGCAATGGAAATCCGCCGGGCTAGTTTGTCCGAGTTCAAGCGGCTCTGGGTGATCTTTGACGATCACAACCGAGATACGCTTGAGACCTCATTCTATTTGGAGCCGGGGCGAAGATCGGCGCATTTTCCAAGCAATTCCTGAATGAAGTCGCAATTCACTTCATTGTCGCCTACCGTGCCGGAGGCAACGCGACTGGCACAGGGAGAACTGATTGATCATGTTTGAGGCGCTTTATCACCGCGTCTACCTGTGGGGCTACAACGGCCACCAGCTGCTGCGCGGTTTGCGTTATGCGCTGGCCGGAAGCCATATTCACCGCGCATGGTTTTTGGGTTTCAACGGCTTTTTCCTACAGGAGGGCACCAGCTACGGGTTGGCGCATCCATACCCCGCAACCGAAAGCAGCGCGTCTGTAGGAGGCGGTGCGTGATGGCAACCACGGCTGAGTTTGCGCCAACGAACGAGAAAACGCGGCGCGCGCCGTTTCTCCCGTGTTTTCTTCTAACAATGGTGGTGCTTGGCACATTGTCGGCATTGACGCTGCCGGCTTTCTTCGCGCCTGAGCGCGAACCAGGTCATCGATCCCCCCGAGCTTGCATTGATCGCGGCGGCGAAATGCAAGCCGTCAGCACAGGCCCTTTCGGCAGCGGGTCTAGAGCTGTCTGTTTGTTTCCCGATGGCACTACCTTCAAGATTATTCCGCATGTCGAGTTTGTGGAAATTAGATCAAAAACAGAGCGAGGACGAGATGATGTATTGCAGCGACAAAGACAGAGCCCGCATGGCGGTTGAGAACGAAACCCGGATCGTCGGTGTAATCAATGCCCTTCTGATTTTTGTGATCGGATACGCCTTCTTCCTGCAGATTGGCGGCTACATTGTGGCAAGCTGGATTGTTCCTCTGTCCCTCGCTGGCATCGGTGCATGTTGGTTGCAGCTCGCCGCGCTAGGCGAAGGACGCCTTTGCTTGATCCGCTCAACACCATGATCCGCGTTGCCCGCCTGAATAGCGGCGGGCGAACCCCTCCCCTACCATGATATCGGCGACATCTCGGCCATTGAGCATAAGGCGTGCGAGATCACGGCCGTATTGATCGCGTTCCGGCAAGTAGACCAGCTGCGCCGAGGACGCCCGGGCCAGCAGGTCGCGCAGCCTATTGGTCGCTGTGTCACCCAGGCGGCGTTCTTCCGGGCATCGAGCCTTATAGGTTTCTGGTGTGTCTAAGCCCACGAGCCGAACAGATCGCCCAAAGAGGCCCACAGTATCGCCATCTATCACCGTCAGTTGGCTTGGGATCACACGGTTCGCAGACGATTGATCCATACGCGCAGCCGTCTGTGTGAGCGTGTCCGGATCGTAGAGCCACAGACCAAGAAGAACGAGCAGAGTAGGAGGGAGAAGTGCACCCCGTTGCATCCGCCGACGTCGCCGTTTCAACAGACGGAAGCGGGTTGATCTCTTTCTCGGCCGTCTCTGCAGTGAGGGGATCATCGACCTCCTAAAGGGTCTTTGTTGGCAGGGGGCTTAATGCGTTCAGGATGGCCGTTTTTGACCTCCATTCCAAGGCGCCCGGACCCCGCTGGTTGGTCTGTGCGGCGGCGCCAACGGATGAAAACCAGTGCCGACTTGACGCCGATTTGTCTCGGCAGGCGTCCTCTTTCTGGGGGTTCCGGGCTGCATAAAGCAGCACCGCGAAGCCCTCACGTCACCACCGATAAATGCGATTTGTCGTCATACTGATTTTGCCGATCACCACCGGTCACCCCCCTTGTTTCTCTCTTGATGGGGATGAAGGGAACGCCTGAAGAGTGTTCCTTCAGCTCGTGTTCGAAGATCTCCACCTGCAGAGTCGATCACGACACCCTGTTGAGCTTCCGCAAGCAGAAAAATAGACGCCTGCGGCGCGGCTTTCACCCTGCGGGCGAACCTTCCGTTTTTCCACCTGCATCCTTCATTCGATCCCTTCTTGCTTATCCCCATCGAAACAAAGGAGATGACCAATGGCAATCGACGGAAAAATCACTCGCACTGACGACGACGCAATCACCGGCTGGATCGCATCGCTGAGCTTCGACGTGGATATCATGCTCACGAAGAACCCACACAAGGCCAAGGAAACACACCCAGACTTCGAAATCACCACTCGCACGCCTCGCAACCGCGTGATCCGAATTGGATCGGCCTGGGAGCAGACCAGCCAGAAGGGCAACGACTACCTCTCTTTGTCGGTCATGGTGAACGGCCAGCAGGTCCGCGTGAACGCCTTGCGCAGCGACGAAGACCCCGAAAACGAATATCGCGTGATCCCGCTGGCTGGCTAAGGCCAGCCAAAGGGCGGCCAAGGCCGCCCGGCACCCAGACATCGCGAAATGGGCGAGAAAGACCCGGACGCCACTCGCGGCAAATTCCGCC
>JBCBAO010000337.1:0-2698 GCA_038532405.1 Pseudomonadota bacterium
CTTTTGCTGCATGCTTCTAAATGGTGGCACGCTCAATGGGAAACGACTGCTAAGCCCCAAAACAATTGAGTTCATGACGGAAAACCATCTGCCGGGCGGTAAGACGATCATAGAGATGGGTGACAAAACGTTCTCTGAAGCTCGTATGGAGGGTAACGGTTTTGGTCTGCTCGGGAGTGTCACAACCGATATTGTTGAACTTTTCCAGCCGGGATCCGAAGGTAGTTTTGCCTGGGGCGGCCTCGCCTCAACATATTTCTGGATAGATCCCGTTGAGCAGCTCATTGGCATTCAGATAACCCAATTGATCCCCAGCTCTACCTATCCAATCCGGCCACAATTTCAGCAGCTTGTTTATGCGGCCATCGAAGGATGACCGATATCAAAGCTGCAAAGCCAGCGGCGAACCCCGTTCGCGACGCTATCTTGTCACTTGTTGGTGAACGCGGGGTCGGAAAGACAATCTGTCCTTCCGAAGCAGCACAGGCTGTTAGTCAAGACAGATGGCGGGCGGTCTTGAAGGATGTGCGCGCCGAAGCCGTAAGGCTTGCGAAATCTGGTGATATAACAATCTACCGAAAGGGCCGTCCCGTTCAGAATATCGATACATTCAAAGGTGTTTATCGGCTCGGTCTACCTGGCAAACCGCTACCGGGAAGCCGCTGACGCTCCGCCTCCCCCCAAATCAAGCCCAAGCCAATCGGTTGTTGGTAGATCATACACCATATCCATAACTTCCAGTTGGATGCCAACCGGACGACGTGAACTGGAATTCCAAAGCGCAACAACGCCGGTGTCGCGTTCGGGGTCAAACAGGATCATTGCACGATATCCTCGCACCGCGCCGCGATGGCCAACCACACGGTGTTGACCCGCATAGTCGTAGGTCCGCCATCCATAGGCATAGCTTGCCTGTTTTAGACGGCCGCCATAGCGACGGTTCTGTGAACGCTGATCCCGCAAAGCACGAACCCTAGGCGTATGCAAAACCGCCAGCAATTCGGGGGGCAAAATACTGGGACGCAACCCCATCTGCGCACGCATATACTCAGCTAAGTCTAGGATAGACGAATTGACCCCCCCGGCTGCAGGCACACGGTAATAGGCATCATTGACCACTTGTTGGGTCGGTCGGATTTGTCCCCTACGCTGGCGATAGGGCCGTGCCCAATTGCCGCCCTCAACCAAACCTTGCCTATTCAGGCTTGCGGTAAACATACCGAGCGGCAGGAACAATCGAGAGGCAACCGTATCGGCATATTGGGTGCCCGTAATGGACGCGATGATCTCTGAAATCACATCGAAAGCAACGTTCTGATAAGTATGGCAGTCACCTATGGTGCACGTGGCGCGCAGGCCCCCAAGACTACGCCGGATAGCGGCAGGGTCCCGCCCATCCTCCAAACGTCCGTCATAGGCGTTTGGAACAATTCCAAGCTGATGGGACAAAACATCCCCCAGCGTAGCCCGCTGCTCGCCCCGCCCAGGCAAACGCAAGGACGAATTGTAGTCAGAGGGCGTGTCCGAAAAGGACAATTGTCCTTCCAATGCAAACTGGCCTGCCAAACTGGAAGCGACCCCTTTAGACAAGGAGGCCCAGCGAAAGATAGTATCCTCGTTTACGGGCAACCCATCGATATGGGTTTCACCAAATCCGCGTGCGAACGTAACGTCTCCGTTTTCCACAACGGCCACGGCCAGGCCCACCATGTCAGGCTTTGCCACAAGCATCTCAAGCCGATTTTCGAGTCTATCATAGTCGATAGGCCCCGCAAAAGCCGCGCTCGGAGCGATGAAACATGCAAGAGCGGTAAGAAAGCGAAGAATCATCCGCAGAATACCTCGTTAAAACAACTTGATGAGCATAGAGATATGATCATGAAACAAAAACTCTGAACGGCAATTAAATACCGGATTACATTTGCGTCAGACCAATAGAACGCCAGCCTTTGCATTGAACGGGACACCAAGCAAATCGGGCCGACTTCCCAAATCCCGCCAACATGGATAAATCTGCACCTCCTAAGTCAAATTATAGGTCTATCGTCATGCGCTCAGGTGGCCGTATTGCTGCAGCAATAGAGGTTTTAACGGACGTTTTATCTCGCCACCAACCTGTTAAATCTGCAGCGCGGGACTGGGGAAAGCGGGCACGCTATGCCGGATCGAAAGACAGAGCCTGGGTATCCGGCTTGGTCCTTGATGCGCTTCGCCGCCACAATTCTATCGCCCACGCCATGGGAAGTGATACGCCCAGGGCCTTGATCCTTGGCGCACTCAGCTTCGGGTGGGAGTGGGATATTCGCCGCATCAACGACGCGATGGACGAAGCGCATGCGCCGCCGCCCCTGACATTGGATGAACGGGAGCGTTTGGTAATAGCGCCGGACGCTACGGCGCAACCCCATATATCTGGCAATTATCCAATCTGGCTCCAAGATCACATGGTACGTGTGTTCAGCGAGCATGCCGTTGTCGAAGGCCAGGCCATGGCCGTCCGCGCCGATGTCGACTTACGGATCAATACGCTGAAGGCAGATGTTGAAAGAGCTGGTAAAGCGCTTCGGGCCGTAAAGGCCGTGCCCTCCCCGCTGCTTCGCAACGCTTTCCACATTCCAGCCCCTAATCCAGCCGAGCGCGAGGCAAGCCTGCAATCGATCCCCGCATACTCCAAAGGCTGGGTCGAGGTTCAGGATGC
>JBCBAO010000338.1:0-2696 GCA_038532405.1 Pseudomonadota bacterium
CCGCAGACCTGCGGGTCTGGAGGACGTTGAGATCGGCCGTCAGCGCAGCGCGCTGCTGCGTGAACAAATCCTGCTCTCGGGCAATAATTTCGCCGCGCTCGACCTCGGAGACATCTTCCTGATTGATCGCCGAAAAGTCTGGGCGTGTCAGGCCTTGCTGCAAGGCCGTTAAACGCTGAACGGTGGCCTGATGGGCGGCAATGCGCTGGCTCACCTGGTCACGGCTCGCGAGCGATGCCGTTTCCTGCAACACCAGCAATGTTTCGCCGGCCTCAACGCGCTCACCTTCCTGGACGGAGATGGTCTGGATGATGCCGCCTTCGAGATGCTGGACAACCTGGCGATCATTTTCGACCACGACGGTTCCACTTGCCGCCACACCTTCCTCCAGCGGGACAAATCCGGCCCAGGCCACAAAGCCGCCAAGCCCTGTAAGACAGATACCTGCCATTAAACGGGTATAGGTATCGGACGCCTTCTTGGGCGCATGAGCTTTCTTTTCCTTGGTCATTTTGCCACCTCCGCGAGTTGGGGTTGCTCGGTCGCAGCCCGTGTTCGCGCAATAAAGTCCGCAGCTGGTTGGCTCAGCACCGAGCCATTGCGGATGATTAAAATAAGCGTCATCTTCTCGATGAGCGTGATGTCATGGGTCGATGCGATCACGATCGTGCCTTCGGAGGCGCGCTTTGTGATGGCATCGATGACGTGGGAAGCCGTCTCCGCGTCCAGATTGGCCGTCGGCTCATCCAGGAGAAGAAAAACGGGAGACCCAAAAAAGGCACGCGCGAGGCCGATGAGCTGGCGCTGTCCTGCCGACAGGTGAATGCCGCCGGGGCCGATCAAGGTGTCGTACCCGTTCGGAAGTTTGACGATCAGGTCATGGGCCCCCGTTGCGCGTGCCGCTTCGAAAACCTGCTCAAGGCAATCGGCCTGGAAGCGGGAGATATTCTCCGCCACGGTGCCCGGCGTCAGTTCCACATCCTGGGGCACATAGCCGACATATTGGCCACGATCCTCGCTCGGCCAGTCATGGATATCGCGCCCGCCGAGCAGCACACGGCCATCCATGCAAGGCCAGGCCCCGGCAATGGTCTGCAAGAGGGTTGTTTTGCCGGACCCATTTGCGCCGGTCACAGCGATCATGGTGCCGGCTTCGGCCTGGTAGGAAAACGGGCGGACCAGCGGAACATCCGTTCCAAGGGCCCCAATCGCCACCCGGTCAAAAACCAGTTCAGGGGCTGGCCGCGGCATCGGCGTGAAAGGCTGCGCGTCCAGGCCATCATCAAGGCGGTCTGTCAGTTCCCCCCAGGCTGTGCGTGCCATCACGAGGGTCCGCCAAGCGCCGACAATCTGGTCAATAGGGGCAAGCGCGCGGGACATAATCACCGACCCGGCAACGATCCCACCGGGGGAGATCTGCTGGGAAAGCGCCAGGGCCGCGCCGACACCGAGAATGAAGATCTGCAAGATCTGGCGAAGCGAACGGGAGACTGCGGAAAACGTGCCCTCCCCCTTGGAGGCAGACAGGGCCTCCTGCGTCGCAGCTGTCCGCGTTGCCGACCATTTTTCGTAAAGCGCCGGGGTAAGCCCCATCGCAACAATGGCCGAGCGCTGGCGCGTGATGCCTTGGGCAAAATTCTGCGCGGCCGCATTTGCGCTCGCCGCATTCCGGGTCGCACCGCGTGTGGAGCGCTCCGAGACAATCGCCACAATCAGAACCACAACGGCCCCGCCCACACCAACATGACCAAGCAGCGGATTGAGCAGATAGAGCAACCCAATAAAAAGCGGCGTAAAAGCAAGGTCGAAGAGAGACAAAGGCACGCCGCTCTGGGTGAGGGATTGCAGCCGTGTCAGATTAATAATATCGGCCGGCAAACCGGAGTGCTGATCCAGGCCAAGTTCAAATCGCCGAAAGAGGCGGCGCTCAAATGTCTTTTCGACATGTTCGCCGGCAAGGGCGAGAAGCCGCCGGCGGCCAGCCTCAGCGGCTGAATAAACGCCGAGCAGAAATACGGAGATCAGGCTCAACCAGATCAGCGTATCCATGGATCCGGATGTCAGGATCCGGTCATAAACCTGCAGCATATAGAGCGGGGAGACGAGAAGCAGTAGATTCACTGCGAGGCTGAATGCAAGTATCCGCACTGCATAGCCCCTTGCCCGCGAGACAAATCCGATAATCCAGTTGGCTGTGCTTATCGGCTTTGCCGTTGAAACGTCTCGGGTCGCCACCTTAGACATAACAAACTCCTAGTGTTGGAAAGGGTTAGGGAAAGTGTTCCCCAAGGCATGCTTCTGCGATGCCTTGGGGAACGATTGATCAGGACCGCCTACAGGCTGTCACCCAGGTCCGACCCAGTAAGGGCAGGTGGCGATACCAGACCTGCGTCTGCGCCATCGAACGGCTGATCAAATGGATCGGCGGTGAAGATATTCTCGACCACCGGCGGAGGTGCGCCCGCCTCATCGGCATTGAGTTCGGCTGCTCCGAGGACCGTTTCAGCAGAGATGCTGAGATCCGTTGGCGCGGCCGAAAGCGTTGCCGCCACAGTATCTGTGCCAATGAAGTTTGCCTCAGCAAGATCAGCAGCAGCGACCCCCGTTAGCGTCAACGTATCGCCGCCACCGAAATCGATGAGCGTATTGCCGGAGCCATCATCAACCGCGAGTGCCAGGGCATCGGCCACCGTCAG
>JBCBAO010000339.1:0-2686 GCA_038532405.1 Pseudomonadota bacterium
GGCCGCTGCTTGGCCTCTATGGTGAGCCGGGCGATATATTCCCCGATTATCCCAAGGGACAGGAGCTGCGCCGAACTCGCCGTCAGCAGGACGACCATCAGGGAGGCATAACCAGGGACATCGATCCCGAGAATTAGGGTCTGGGCAACGATAAAGGCGGCATATCCGCCTGCTGCAATCGCAAGTAGGCCACCAAGATAGGTCCAGGCTTTTAAAGGCATGGTTGAAAAGCTGAGGAGGCCATCCAGGGCAAAATTCCAAAGCCCACGAAATTTGAACTTGGTCGTGCCGGCGCTTCTTGGAGCGCGCTCAAAGGGCACGCCGACCGACGGAAAGCCGACCCAGGCCAGCAGGCCTTTCATAAACCGGTTGCGCTCCGGCAATTGTTTTACGGCTTCCAGCACCCGGCGATCCATCAGCCTGAAATCACCAACATTTTCAGGGATTTTCGTCCGCGAGATTTTGTTGAAGACGCGGTAGAACCAGCCGGCCGTTGCGCGTTTTAGAACCGTATCGTCCGCCCGTGAGGTGCGCACGCCGTAGACGACATCGAAGCCTTCGCGCCACTTGGTGACAAAATCGAGGATCAGTTCCGGCGGGTCCTGCAAATCGACATCCATGATAATCGCCGCGTCCCCCGTCGCAGCGTCAATTCCGGCGGTCAGCGCGGCCTCCTTTCCGAAGTTCCGCGCAAGGTTGACCACCTTGATCCGGCGAGACCGGCGCGCGGCATCCAGCAAAAGGGAAAGCGTGTCGTCTGTGCTGCCATCATTGACGAACAGAACGGTCCAGTCGCACTGGCTTTGGTTTAGCAGGGGCGTCACTGCCGCCAGAAAAACCGGGATCGCCTCAGCCTCATTGTACACTGGAACGATCACATCCAGGCATGCGCGTGCTGGGCGTTCGGGCTGCAGAGCTTGTGTCGAGGAAAAGCTCATGCCGGTTCACCTATCAAGGAATTTGGGGGTGCCAGGGCCGGCGTTCCGGGGCGCTGCAGGACCAACTCGGAATATATACGCCGCGCGACGAGCGCGCCGGTTATCGCTAGGCAGAAAAATGAGATGGAGACACCGCTGCGCAGTTCCGGTCCAGGCAAACCAAGGCTGAGAAGGACAAGGGCTGCAAGGGCGAGCTTTTCAAAGGGCAGCCACCCAAGGTCATGGCCCCGCTTGGCAATGAGGAAAATCGCGGGCAGGGCGACGGTAAGTTCGTAATAATAGGCATAGGGCGCTACGAGCAGGGCAGCCGCGCTGATCGCCGCAAGGCGCAATTCTGTATCCGTCGTCCGCATCCAGACCCATCCAACCGCTGCTGCAATTGCAAGCCCGAGGACCAGACCGAGTGGCATGGCGAGCTCCGAAGGAACACCGGCCAGCCGGAGCGCTGAGAAAAATGTCACCATCTTGTAGAGCGGCATGATACCCGCATCGACGGCGGCGCCCACGGAGGTAAGGCTTTCCGCAAAGGCGAGCCAACTGTCCTTGCCGGCGATGAGGGCCGATTTGCCCCAAAGCACCAAGCTTGCCAGGGCGGCTGTAAGGAACGGTGTCCAGGCGCGGGCGGCGAGGTAGGCGATTGGTAGCAGCAGGCCGATCTGTGGTTTGATGGTCAATGCCGCAGCCGCGAGGCCGGCGAGAACTGGCCGTCGGTCGACCAGTGTGACAGCTGGTATGAGAAGGGCCGCCGTTAAAAGACCATTCTGCCCATTGATGAGCGCGATGAACACAGCCGATGTCGCGAGCAGGGCAAGCACCGCTTTCCAATGGAGCTGCAGTTCGCGAAGGGCGGCAACATAGGCCGCCAGACCGAGGCCGCACCAGGCAAAAAAGGCTGGCACATAGGGCAAACTGCCGAATGGGCTGAAGAAGAGCGTCGCATGGGGCGGGTATTGCCAGGTCAGACCGCTTGGCAATTCACCGATTGGCGGGGCGTGGGCAGCGATGGCATCGGCCAGGCCATGGGCCGGGTAAAGGTCGGCCATGTTGCCGGCAAGCGTTTCGCGTCCTGCCGCCCAAAAGGCAATGAAGTCTCCGCCAAGGCTGGTGGCATCCGGCTGGACAAAACTGATGATCGCCCAGGTGCCAAACCGCGCAGCGCCCAGCAGAACCAGGATCCAAAAGGCCCGTTCCGGGGTCAACAACCGATCTATATTTTGCAGAATCTGAACGCCACTCATGCCGGTCTATTGGCAGAAAAGGGATAATTTTCAGTAACCCATTCCGGTGCAGATGGCCTGGAATCGCGAACGGCCTTCACCTTGGAGGAAGTGAAGACCGCCCTCTTGGCACCTGTTGTCGGAACGGGAACGCCCCTGAAAAGAAGATCCAGGCAACAGGACTGGTGCTGGTTTAAGCGTTTTCCAAAGCCGGGGCCGGTGCGGCGGGCTGCATGGCTTGTTTCCGGGTCACGGCATCGAAACGGGCTTCATAGTCCGGGTCTTCGGTGCTCATCAACTTGTCCCAAAAGGTAAAATAGAACGCATAGTTCCCATGGGCCCGCTCATGGTGGAGATCGTGGTGGGTAACGGTGGTTAGCAGGTTCAGTCCTGGAATACGGGTCCAGCCGCGGGGGAAAACCTCATAGCCACAATGGGCAAGGGCGTTGCGGGAGGTTTGCAGCAACATGCTTGAGATGAAGGCAATAGGATGCATTGGGACAATCATCCAGAATACGGGGATGAACAAGT
>JBCBAO010000340.1:0-2673 GCA_038532405.1 Pseudomonadota bacterium
AATCGCTCGCGAGGCCCAATTGGCAGCGAGCGAAGGAAAGTGATTGGCTCATCGCCTTGTCCGATATGGCCCATTCCGATTTGGAACCGCCGCATTAGCCAGATTGCGGCAAAAGCAAGCGCCAGCACCAGGCTGAGCGACAGAACAAGCTTCAGAATTGTAAAAGTTAGCTCACCCATGGCCACTCGCAGCCCCGTCTACAGTCTCTTCACGTTTCGACTGAGCCCATACAATAATTTCAGCAATCGTATCAAAGAGATCGGCCGGTATTGGATCTCCCTTCTGACACCGCGCGTCGAGGTCGCGTGCAAGGGGTATATTCTCCAAGATCGGAATACCCTCCTCCTCGGCCCTTTCGCGCATCTCCAACGCCAACTCGTCATACCCCTTTGGGCCGATATAAGGCAGGGCACTTTCGGCGGCATCAAACATGAGCGAAACAGCAATATGCGTAGGGTTCATGACGAGGGCTGTTGCCCCCTTTAAGCCCTCAAGTGCGCTGCCCTGGGACCATTCTTGCGCCAGCTGTTTGCGCTGGGATTTGATCTGGGGGTCCCCCTCGGCATCCTTTTGTTCCTTCCGGATATCGCGCATGCTCATCCGTAATTTCTTCTGGTGGGAGAATTTTTGGTAAGCGCTATCAACCAAAGCAACGACGATGAAAATGGCGACGGTAAAGCCGATTGTCAGCATAAAAAATACAGACAAAGATCGAAGCATGTCATCGGGCGTCCCGAAGGGCAAAGTGGTAAATCGCGCCATCAGATTTAGGGCGACAACACCTGCAATCGTAAGCAGTAGGACGGTCTTGACAATCGACTTCACGACCTCGATTAAATTGTCCATCGAGAACATCCGCTTGAACCCTTCCGCGGGATTCAACGCCTCCATTTTCGGTTTCATTTTCTCAAATGTAAAAATGGGGCCAACCTGCAAAAACTCCGTCAGCGTCGAGACCAGAATAACCGGAACTGTCACGAAACCGATAATCAGGAGAAAGACGGAAAATGCTTGGCTGCTCAGCGCGCCAATACGGTCAATTGACGGGTCGGAGGCACCGGCAATGCTGGCCAAGCCAATTTGCGCAATATGCCCAGTCAATAATAGACCAGCGAGCGATCCGATAATGACCCAAACCAAAAGACCTGCTGTGCCCGTAACGTCCTTTGATTTCGGAACATCTCCCTTTTTGCGGGCATCCTTCAGCCGTTTCGGTGTCGGCTTTTCCGTCTTATCGCCCGCGTTTTTATCCTTGGACAATGGGCACTCCCTTGGTGGCCTGGAGATGCCAGTCAAAGAAGACGTCAACTAGCTGTCAAGTCTATGAATTTTTATTTATTATTGCCTCCCCGGTTTCCTTTGAGAAAAAAATGTTTTTAATAATAATCAACGAGAAGGCACCCAGTCTTATTACAGGACTGTAAGATGCCTCAGTGGGGATACGGGCGGCGCAAGCGCCGTGGAGGAAGTTGAAGGGATAATCAAAGCACACGCCATTACACAGTGACTTGTGGTGGGCAATTTTGCCCAAACACGACGATATGGGCAAAATGTATGCAGGGTGATGCAACAAGAATAAGACAGATGGCAAGCCGTGGCCCTCTGTCGAGATACAGCGACGTTCTCGTGGTCGCAGGGGTCGTGTCCGTTATCGGACTGATGATTTTCCCGCTGCCGACCTTACTGATCGACGCACTGGTCGCACTCAATATTATGTTCGGTATCATCTTGATGCTGATGGCTATATATATATCGCGTGCCCTGGAATTTTCGGCATTTCCAGCTGTTCTGCTTATATCAACATTGTTCCGACTCGGATTATCCGTGGCAACAACCCGGCTTATCCTGCTGAATGCGGATGCCGGCCAAATCATTGATACATTCGGCATGACCGTTGCCGGCGGCAGTATCGTTGTCGGGCTCGTTGTTTTTCTGATCATTACGGTCGTCCAATTCATTGTCATCGCCAAAGGCGCAGAACGAGTTGCCGAAGTTGCAGCGCGGTTTTCGCTGGATGCTATGCCTGGCAAACAAATGTCGATTGACAGCGATTTACGCTCTGGTTTGATCGGCAAAGACGAAGCGCGGGCCAAGCGGCAAACCCTCGAATTGGAAAGCAAACTGCACGGCAACTTGGATGGCGCGATGAAGTTTGTGAAGGGAGATGCGATCGCATCCCTCGTGATCATTGCGATCAATCTGGTTGGTGGGCTGACCATTGGCATACTGATGCTCGACATGAAGTTTGGCGATGCGATGAGCACATATTCGATCCTAACCATCGGTGATGGTTTGGTGGCTCAGGTCCCCGCACTGCTCAGTGCAATTGCAGCAGGCCTTATCGTTACACGAACCGCTGGCGAAGAAGATCGACACCTTGGCGAGGCCATTGCCGATGAAATATCGGCTCGGCCGCGGGTTCTCTTCGTCGCTGGGGGATTATGTTTTGGGGCCGCTCTTATTCCGGGGTTTCCGTGGGCGGTTTTTATTGGACTGGGCGTTGGCCTTATCACTTGCGCCGTCTTGATCTCGCCAGACTTGCGCCAGCGCGCAATTGGTCTTGCCCACCAAACACTGGAGTATTTACCGGTTGAAAACAGCCCGATGCTGGAGCCCCCGCTGACCCAGCTGGCCCTTCCAGCACCAGGAACAAGGGGAACACCAAGGCGATCG
>JBCBAO010000341.1:0-2673 GCA_038532405.1 Pseudomonadota bacterium
CTTTCGGGGATCACCGTTTCGGGAAGCCATACACATAAGCTCCATGACAAGCTGGTGTCCCGCGCCGATAAAATCGGGTTTGAGGATTATGATTACCGCGCGAGCCCCACAGTGTTCTGGGATGTCTTCGGCGAGAAAGGTCATCCCGTTCGCACGACGATCTCAGAAATGGGCCCGCTTCTGCTTGCAAGACTGATGGACCTGACGGACGCCCAGGAAGGTGTTTTGACGATCGCGTTCGAATATGCCGACGACAATGACATGTTGCTGCTCGACCTGAAGGATTTGCGCAAACTGCTGATCCATATGGGAGACAAGGATGTCGCGAAAGAAATTGGTCGGGAATACGGAAATATTGCCAAAGCTTCTCTCGGCGCTATCCAGCGCAACCTGCTCGTCCTGGAGCGCGAAGGGGCCGAGGCTTTCTTCGGCGAACCTGCACTGGAATTGAACGATTTGATGCGCACGACCCGAGATGGGCGCGGCATAATCAATATTTTGGATTCCACGACCCTGATCAATTCGCCCCGTCTCTATTCGACATTCCTTTTGTGGTTGCTGTCGGAACTGTTCGAACGACTCCCGGAAGTTGGCGACCCTAAAAAACCGAAACTCGTTTTCTTTTTTGATGAGGCCCACCTCCTGTTCAATGATGCGCCGCGGGCCCTACTGGAAAAAATCGAGCAGGTTGTGCGGCTTATCCGCTCTAAGGGCGTGGGTGTGTTTTTCGTCACTCAGAACCCGAGGGACTTGCCAGAAAGTGTGCTGGCCCAGCTTGGCAATCGGATCCAACATGCCTTGCGGGCTTATACGCCAGCAGAGCGCAAAGGGGTGCGCGCAGCCGCGCAAAGCTTCCGTGAGAACCCGGCTTTCGACACCGAAAAGGTTATTACCGAGCTGGGCGTCGGCGAGGCTTTGGTCTCCACCCTCGATACAAAGGGCACACCCGGCGTCGTCCAACGTACACTCATTCGTCCCCCCTCTTCGCAGCTCGGCCCAGCGAGTGAGGATGACCGGCAGCAGGCACTGGCAGACAGCCCCGTCGCCGGCAAATATGATGAAGCGATCGACCGAGAGTCCGCCTATGAAATCCTGGCCGCTCGGGAGGTCGAAGCCGCAGAAGCCGCTGAAAAACTGGCCGAAGAAGAAGAAAAGGCGAAGCGTGAAGCGGAGAAGGTCAAGGAGCGAAAATCGCGTACCCGCCGCCGATCTTCGCGTCAGACGCCGACAGAGGCAGCAGTAAAAACGATCACACGCACCGTGGCAAGGGACCTAACCAAATATGTCCTGCGCGGTATTTTCGGGGGCCGTCGACGGTAAGTTTACATTACTTTGCGTCGCCTCATTCGCAATGCGATCTCGATTGAAATCAAGGCTCAGCATGGTTCAAATGCCGTGCCGTGCGCAGCTTGGGGAAAAGCCCGGCCCAAATCGCAGCAACCCCGACAGCCGCGGCACCGCCGGCGACAACCGTAAAGACCGCCCCCCATTTCGCCGCCATAAAACCTGCGCGGGCTTCCCCTAACTCATTCGAAGCCCCGAGAAAAATCGAGTTCACGGCGTTCACGCGGCCGCGCACCTCGTCTGGCGTCCAAAGTTGGAGCAGCACTTCACGGATATAAACCGAAATCATGTCGAACCCGCCGACGAGACACAGGGCCAATATGGATAACCAGGCGAGCGTCGAAGCCCCGAACAACATTGTGGCAACACCAAACAACGCAACACTGACAAACAAAATAATCCCAGCATGGTCGCGGATTGGAAACGCGGTCATCAGACCAACCATGGCGATCGCGCCAATACCTGGCGCGGCGCGGAGCAATCCAAGGCCGGACGGGCCAAGCTCCAAGATATCCCGTGCATAGATCGGCAGCAGCGCAACTGCTCCGCCAAGCAGAACGGCAAACAAATCAAGTGAAATCGCCCCGAGCACAACTTTCTGTTTCCATACATATGAAAACCCACCAAGAACCGTTTTCAGGGTCGACGTCTCTGCGGAAATCCGCTGATCTGGCTTTGGGATTGAGAAGATCAGACCCGCAGCGATCGCGAGTGTCGCAACCGCCGTTCCGTAAGCTGCAATCGGTGAGATCCCATAAAGCAGTCCACCAGCCACGGGGCCTATGATAGATGCCATCTGCCAGCTTGAGGCCGTCCAGCCAACGGCATTCGCGAAATCCTCGCGTGGTACAATATTGACCGCCAGGGACGCCGAGGCTGGCGACAGAAAAGCGCGCGCAACCCCAAAGACAGTGAGGAGAGCCAAAACCCAAACCGGACGGAACTGACCCGTCGCGGCAAGGAAGAGGATGGCAGCCGCGCAGAGCATCTCGACGCAAATGGAGATTCCCATGACGAAGCGCCGCCCCATCCGGTCAGCCGTCACCCCCGTGACCACGACGAGCAAAAGTGCCGGCAGAAATTGCACCAGGCCAATCCATCCGAGAAGGGCAGCATTCTGGGTTTGGTCGTAAATCTGCCACCCCACAGCAACGGAAACGATCTGAACAGCGAATGCCGTTGCGAAGCGCGACGAAAAATACCGTCGATAGGACAGGTGACCAAAAGCTGCGAACCGATCAGATGTCATGCGTCGTCGCCGGTCTTCAATCTCTGCTTACCCACATCTATCCGTATCGAGGCCCAAGGACGCAGCAGGTGCTCCGGTTC
>JBCBAO010000342.1:0-2672 GCA_038532405.1 Pseudomonadota bacterium
ACAAGCGCCAGCCCCTTGATCTCGATTTGCCGGAAAAGCGGGTGGAACTCGGCGAGGATGGAACGGTCAAAGCCATTACGCAGCGAGAACGCTTCGACGCCCATCGCCTGATCGAAGAAATGATGATTCAAGCGAATGTCTGTGCGGCCGAAACCCTGGAACGCGCCCGAACGCCACTCATTTACCGTATCCATGACCAACCCTCAGACGCAAAAATTGCGGCCCTCGCGGACTTTCTCCAAAGCCTAAATATCAAATGGCCTAGGGGCGAGCGGCCCCAGACCAGCCGCTTTAACCGCTTGCTGGCCGATGCGGCGGCCGGTGATAGCCGGGATGTCGTTACAGAGATGGTTCTGCGCAGTCAGGCACAGGCGGTCTATGCCCCTGAAAATATCGGCCATTTTGGACTGAACCTCACCAAATATGCCCACTTTACCTCACCAATCCGGCGGTATTCAGACCTCATCGTGCACCGCGCCTTGATCCGTGCCATGGCGCTGGGCCCTGATGGACTAAGCGACGAGAGTGCGGCGCGAATGGAAGAAATGGCCGACCATTTATCGGGCACCGAAAGGCGCTCAATGGCCGCAGAGCGCGAGGCAACGGATCGCTACCTTGCCCACTATATGTCCGATCGGGTTGGAGCAGATTTCGAGGGACGCATTACAGGCCTCAACAAAGCCGGGCTTTTCATCAGGCTGTCGGAGACGGGCGCGGACGGATTTGTTCCGATCTCGCGACTGTCCGACGAATATTGGGTCCATGATGAGCGTACCCAGGCGCTCATCGCCCGTGGCTCCGGACGGCGCTACGCCATGGGGCAAGAGGTGAGTGTTCGCCTGCAAGAGGCAACGCCCCTAACCGGCGGCCTGCTTTTGGAAATGCTATCGAAGCCGCTGCCTAAAGTGCCGGGATCCAAGGCTCCGCGTGCCACGACTGATCGATACAGGCGCAAGGGCGGCAAGGCACAGAAGCATCGGCGGCGGCGGCAAAAAGGGTAATGTTAGCGAACAGGAGTTTGGCAGTGAGACATATGAGTTGTTTCGTCTGCGGTGTTCATCTGCCGGAACGGCGACAGCATCCCTCCCCTCGACATAGCGCTAGACCGCCGTATGTTGCGGCCAGTACAAGGACGTTTGAGCGAAGATGTTCCAGGTTGTAGATACATTCCTAACCGCCGACGAAGTGCAGACGTTGCGGACACTTTCCGAAACGATGACATTTGTCGACGGGAAGAGCACAAATTCCGATTTCTCCGCCAAGCAAAACCTACAGGCCAGCGCGAAGACGCAAGATGGACAAAGGGTCGCCAATATGATCCGCAGCGCACTGGCGCGGAACGAATGGGCCATGGAGATTTGCCGACCAAAAGCCATGGCTGCGCCATTGCTGGCGAAATATGAGCCAGGCATGGCCTATGGCGAACATGTCGATACAGCTCTGATCACCGGTGGCGGGCCGGTGCGTGTGGACATCTCGTGCACCGTGTTTCTCTCCGACCCGGAAAGCTATGACGGCGGAGAGCTGGTCGTCCGCCCCGGAAACCGTGAGTTTAAAATCAAGGAACCCGCTGGAGCTGCTGTCTTTTATCCCTCGACCCATTACCATGAAGTTGCGCCGGTCACCCGAGGTGAGCGTCTAGTAGGGCTAACCTTTATCGAAAGCGCGATTCGGGATGCCCAGAAGCGCCATATCCTGTTTGAGCTAGAGGAATTGCGCCACAAAGTGGGGGCAAACCTGGACAATGAGGCATTGATGCAACTCGAATTCGTCCGCTTGAACCTTCTAAGAATGTGGCACGGCGACTGATTGACTAATATCCGAGCCGAGCGATGGCGCGATCAATCGCTGGGTTGTTCGCCCTTACGGCATTGATTTTCTCAAGGCCATGGCGAATGTCGGCCCCGCGACGGCTGTCTGCTTCTTTCATGCGCGTCTCACGATCCGCCGCGCTGAAAGGATATTCGGTGGCCTTGGAATAGCTCAAAGCGATCTGACCGCCGAGAACCCGTTTGATCTCTGCTGCCGAGGGAGAAAGAGCGAGCGCTGCAGCGGCGGATGACAATCCATCTTCAGGGCGCTCCAGGAAGCGATCGAAATCCAATGCCTTGGCACCGGCATCCAGCGCTGCAGCGTGGTTGAGCGCAGCGCAGATAAAGGCAAGGGCAACCCGCTCCCCAAGCGCCAATTCGCCAAGTGGGGCAAATGCTCCGTCCAGCGTCTCCTGATGGGGCAGAATGCGCGCCCGGGACGAGCCATAGATATCGTTGAGATAGCCATCATGGACGAACATGGACCGCAAATAGGTCTTGGGACTGACATGGATTAGCAAAGCTGTGTCGGCAGAAAACTGGGTCAGCCATTCGGCGGCAAGGAGATCGCAAAAGCTCGTCGCTTTGACAATGGCGGTGCCATCATCGGTCCATGTTCGACACCATAAATTGCGCAGCAAGCTCCAGTCCTTCAACTGGGCACTGGCTGACCGGACCGCCCAGGGCGATGTGTGCTCGGCCCACTCTGTTGCCAGATCACGTAGCGGCAATGGCTCGCGCAGGGACACAACTCCATGGAGATCACCCAACAGGCGCGAAATCAGCGTTGAGCCACAATGGCCCATGTGAAAAATCAGTTGGAGTGGTTTCTTCCCTGGCCCCGCCGAATGACGAGCGATG
>JBCBAO010000343.1:0-2662 GCA_038532405.1 Pseudomonadota bacterium
AAAAAGGAACAGCACAGCGACGGCACCAACATAAACGACCACCAGCAACATGGCGATGAACTCAGCGCCGATCAGCACCAGTGTGGCCGCAGATGTAAAGAAAGCCAAAATCAACCAGAGCACCGAATGCACCGGGTTCTTGGACGAAATCACGCCAAGCGCAGACGCAATAATGATTGCCGCCAAAATGTAGAATGCAACGAGGTCCATCGGCCCCTTGCCCCCTTTTCGTTCCGTCCTTAAGCCCGAATGGGCCGTGTGTTCCGATTAGCTCCGATGTGCCGCGGGCTGCGACTGAAGCGCTCCAATAGACCCCTAGGCCTCAGCGATAGGGGGCGTCTAATTCCAGGTTTCTAGCGATTTCGCGTTCCCATCGATCGCCGTTCGCCAGCAGACGATCTTTGTCATAATAGAGCTCCTCACGCGTCTCCGTCGCAAATTCGAAATTCGGCCCCTCCACGATCGCATCGACCGGGCAGGCTTCCTGGCAAAATCCGCAATAAATGCATTTCACCATGTCAATGTCGTAGCGGGTTGTGCGGCGGGAGCCATCTTCGCGCGGCTCGGCTTCAATTGTGATCGCCTGGGCCGGGCAAACCGCCTCGCAGAGCTTGCAGGCAATGCAGCGCTCCTCACCATTGGCGTAACGACGAAGTGCATGCTCTCCTCGGAAACGCGGGCTAAGCGGATTTTTCTCGAATGGATAATTCACCGTCGCTTTCCGCTTGAACATGTATCTCAGCGCCAGAAAAAAAGCGCTGACGAAATCCGTTAGAAACGCGCCGCGAATGGTCTGAACAAATGCGCTCATACCTGGACTCCTGCATAAACCACATACCCCGCGACAATCAGCACAGCGCCAAGGGACATGGGCAGGAAGACCTTCCAGCCAAGCCGCATGAGCTGATCATAGCGATACCGGGGCACCATGGCCTTCACCATGGCAAACAAAAAGAAGAAGAAGATCACCTTCGCGCCGAACCAGGCGAAGTGACCGAAATTCACCAGCCAAACCGGCATATCCGCCGTAAACGGCATCGGCACAGGCCCATGCCACCCGCCGAGGAACAAGATCGTCAGCATCGCGCACATCAAGACAATGTTCAGATATTCACCGATCATGAACAGGAGATAAGGCGTGGAAGAATACTCCACCTGATAGCCGGCCACGAGTTCGGATTCAGCTTCCGGCAGATCGAACGGTGGGCGGTTTGTCTCTGCAAGGGCGGAAATAAAGAACACGACGAACATGGCAAACATGACCGGAGTGATCAAAATATGGTTAAAACTGAATGCGTGCCAGGTGTGCAGTCCACCGCTTTGATTGTTGACGATTTCAGTCAGGTTCAGGGACCCAACGAGCAACACCACCGTAACGATCACAAATCCCATGGAGACTTCATAGGAAATCATCTGCGCGGCCGACCTCAGTGAGCCAAGAAAAGGATATTTGGAGTTGGAGGCCCATCCCCCCATGATGATGCCGTAAACGCCAAGGGACGAGATCGCGAACAGGAACAGAATACCGACATTCAGATCAGCCACCACCCAGCCAGGCGCGACGGGCACCACAGTCCAGGCAACAAAGGCAAGCACCAGGGTCAAAATCGGTGCCAACAAGAAGACCGTCTTGTTCGCCCCGGCCGGAATAATAATCTCCTTCAAAAGAAATTTGCCGAAATCGGCAAAGCTCTGAAGAAGACCAAACGGGCCAACCACATTCGGCCCCTTGCGCAGCATTACGCTCGCCCAAACCTTCCGGTCCATCAGCAACAGGAAAGCGAGCGAGATCAGCAGCACGATCATGAAGAGACCGATCTGCCCGAGGACGAGAAATGTGCCGCCCCATATGCCGTATTGTTCTACGAAGGAACTCATAATCAGCTCGCCCTACTCTGCCGCCACCGGCGTTTCAAGCTGCGCAGTCATCTGGGAGCATTCCGCCATTGTTTTCGAGGCACGTGCGATCGGGTTTGTGAAATAAAAATCAACGATTGGCGCTTTGAAATCCGGCCCGGATAAGCTTGGCCTGGCAGGGGCCGCGTCTCGAAGCGCAGATGACCCTTCAGCCCCAGGCGCATAATTCAAACCCGAGAAATGCGGATGCGTCTCACGCAGCACGCCGCGCAATTCATCAGCCGTATTATAGCTGAGTGTCTTGCCAAACGCCTCAGACAGCGCGCGGAAAATTGCCCAACCCTCACGCGCCTCGCCCTTTGGCTGCACGGCCCTGCGGGTCATCTGCACACGGCCCTCGGTGTTCACGTAAGTCGCGGCCATTTCTGTATAAGCTGCACAAGGAAGAATAATATCCGCAATCGCCGCGCCTGCGTCGCCATGATGTCCAACATAGGCAATCGTTAGCCCGGCAGGTTTCTGGAATTCAAGGATCGCCTCATCGGCCCCCAACAGAACCAATGTTGTGATATCGCCCGCCGCCGCGGCTTTTAGAATGCCAGCTGTATCGAGTCCGCCCTCGCCCGGGATAAAGCCAATATCTAGCGCCCCCACCCGGCCGGCCGCATTGTGGAGCACACCAAAACCTGCCCAATCCTCTGTGAATGCACCGATCTCATGGGCCAGGGCGTGGGCAGCGTCCAAGATCGCATTTCCGTCATCCCGGGAAAGCGCATGCTCCCCGATCACAATCATTGGCCGCTCG
>JBCBAO010000344.1:0-2660 GCA_038532405.1 Pseudomonadota bacterium
CCCAAGGCCTCTTCATCCATGACGGCGCGCTATATGAGAGCACCGGCAGGTACGGAACATCGACGCTTCGGCGGGTAGATTTAGAGACAGGAGAGCCCGAACGCGTGCGCGCTCTGCCGGGTCAATACTTTGGCGAGGGATCAGCAGCGGTGGACGATACCATCGTCATGCTCACCTGGCGCTCCGGAGTGGGGATCGTTTTCAACCGCGAGACCTTCGCGCCGCAGCGCAGCTTCACCTATCCAGGCGAAGGCTGGGGGCTTACGGGCGACGGAACCAAGCTTTATCTTTCCGATGGAAGTCCGGTGATCCGTGTCCTCGACCCGACAACGTTTGCGCAAACCGGCGAATTGACGGTGACCTATGCTGGCAGCCCCCTACCGCGCCTCAACGAGCTAGAATGGATCGACGGGGAGATCTGGGCAAATGTCTGGCAAACCGACCAGATCGCCATCATCGATCCAAAGTCCGGCGCGGTGACCCGCCTTATCGATCTGACCGGACTTCATCCCGCATCGGAGCGTGATGTGCCCCTCGACGATGTTCTGAACGGCATCGCTTACAATGCCACGACCGGTCAAATCTATGTGACGGGAAAGAACTGGCCGCAGCTCTACGAGATCCGACTGGTTGACCAGGACTAGTATCGGGTTAGCTGTTGTCGCGAGACAAATAAGCCCGCAAAGACCGGGCGAACCAAAGGATACTCCATGAAATCCGTCGTTATCACTGGTGCGTCCACCGGTATTGGTCGTGCCACCGCTGAATATCTGGCATCTCGCGGCTGGCGGGTCTTCGCCGGTGTGCGCAAGGCTGAAGATGGTGCTCCTTTGGTGGCGAGCCAGCCCAACATCACACCAATCATCATCGATGTAACAAAGGACGATCAGATCGCAGCCGCGGCGGAAACAGTCTCCGATGCCCTTAACGGAGAGACGTTAGCCGGGCTTGTGAACAATGCCGGGATTGCCATCATGGGACCATTGGCGCTTCAACCTATGGAGACGATCCGCCTGCACTTCGACGTCCATGTCCTCGGCACGGTTGCAACCACCCAGAGCTTTCTGCCCCTGCTCGGCATGGATCAGGAGCGTTCAGGCGATCCTGGCCGGATCGTCAATATTTCAAGCTTCGGTGGACGCCTGGCGTCGCCCTTCCTGGGAGCCTACTGCGCTGCCAAACACGCGATCGAAAGCCTGACCCACTCCTTCCGCCGGGAATTGCTGGTCTATGGGATAGATGCTGTGGTTGTGGCACCAGGTGCGATCAAGACCCCGATCTGGGACAAGGCCGAAGAAGAAAAGAAGAAGAGCCCTTATGCTGGCACGGTTTGGGACGAGCCGATGGAAAAGTATAACCAGATGTTCCTGGAAGCCGGCGAAAAAGGCTGGCCAGCTGAAAAAGTAGCCGAGATGATCGAAACGGCGCTGATCGATCCGTCGCCAAAAGCTCACTATGCGCTCGGCCCGGACAAGCTTGTGAACTACACAATTGCGCAGCGCATGCCAAAACGACTGGTCGATAAGGGCATGGGTCAGCGGTTCGGCTTACTACCGGAGACATAGCTCTGGCACTCGCCTTGCTTCGTCTGGTTAAGAATTAACAATATCTGCCGGGCAAGCTCCACTCCATGACGCGTGCTGAGAAGCATCTTGCAATCGTAACGCACAGGCGGCTCGACGAAGATCGGTCGGGCTCCAAGACCTATTTGCGCCGGATGATGAGCCTCGCCCTAGAGGCCGGATACCGCCTCTCGATCCTGTGCCTGCCGGCCACGACCTTTTCGAGTCGCCCCTGGGGCAAGATCTCTGACGAGTTTTCCAGGGATGCTGCGATCCACTGGCCAGGCACCTGGAAGCTTGGCGAAACCTATTGGAGCCTTTCCCCATCGGTCTGGAGTCGATTTGGTTGGCGCCTGCTTCAGGAGGGATTTCGGCGCACAAAACTCGGGCCGGAATCCTGGCGAACGCCAAGGTCCAACCTTGGAACCGTTCCTACCGCAAGCGAGCAGGCGAGCATCATCCGCAAGCTGAAGACCTTGCAGCCTGATGCGGTCCTCGTGGAATACTCCTCTCTTGGACCTATTTTGGAGGGCGTGGACAAAGGCATTGGCAAGGCCCTGCTGGTCCACGATTCTTTCGCTGCCAGGGCCGAACACTTCCGCGCGCAGGGCTTGCCGCCGGACTATCCGGCAACACCAAGCTATGCCGGCGAAGCTGAACGGATGTCCTCCGCCGATGTGATCTTCCACGCCTCCGTGAAAGAACTCGAACGGTTCAAGCAGGAAAGTCCGCATCGGGATCATATCTGGTTTCGCCCGACAGCGCCCGTCCTACGAGATCGTGTGGCAGAGCGTCCGCAGGCGGAGCTTCTCTATATCGGTGCCAACCAGAAAGGCAGCCGGGACGCGATAAGCCATTTCATTCAAGACATCTGGCCCGCCGTGGTCGAAGCTGTGCCAACAGCTCGATTGAATATTGTAGGAACCATCGGCAACCATATCGATCCTCGTCTGATAACCGATGGTATCACGGTCCATGGCCGGGTGGATAACCTGTCCACTTTTGCCGGGCCGGACATGATTGGACTATTACCGACGCGGCTGATGAGCGGCATCTCTATCAAAGTTGGGGAGTATCTCGGGATGGGCGTCCCCATCG
>JBCBAO010000345.1:0-2646 GCA_038532405.1 Pseudomonadota bacterium
GGTCGGTTCTCGCCCTGTCCGGCAATCCGGGCCCATTGTCCCGCAGAGATATGCAGCCATTAGACAGGCATGCCGATACGATGCCGCCTGCTTGTTTTGCAGCAGCCGTGGCCTGGGCAGCGTTGCGCAAGAGATTTGAGATAATGCGATGGAGGTGATCGGGATCGACTTCGCACTCCACGTCCGCAGGCAAACGGTTGTCCCAGGCGATTGCCTCATGTTGAGCCAGGGCTTCCGCAGATGCCTCTTCAACGGCTTGGTGAAGGTTGATGGTTTGAAAAACGGGCTTCGGCGTTTCGGTTTTGCCATATTGCAAAGTGTTCTCCGCCAGCCCGATTGCCCGCTCCAGGGCGCGCTCCAGACGTGGCGCGGCTCTTTGCACCCTGGGGTCCTCTGACCGGGTCAGTCCGTCGCTGACGATCTGTGCAGCGGCGAGGGAGTTGCGCAGATCATGGTTGATTTTCGCAACGGCTTCTCCCAATCGAGCAAGTCTTTGGCGTTGGCGAAAAGCGTCCGATACGGCTGTTTCCATGTCGGTCAGCGCATTTTGGGCGCGTCCGATCTCATCGCGCCGTGTGCTTGGCTCCCGCGAAATCGGTGTGGCACTCGGATCATTGCGAAATTGCAGAATTGATTCTGTTACCCGCTGAACAGGCCTCACAACGATAAGGCTCAGTAAGAAATAGAGCAGGGCCCCCGCCGTAACCGAGATCAGCAGGGATAGTCCCAATATGCGATGGCTAAAATCGGCGAGATCCTGCCTTAGAGGTTTTTCGGGCAGAAGGATTTCGATCATGTAGCCATCTTCGTTGCTGCGATCGATGACCCGCAGCGTCAATTCAGCGCCCCTGAACGCCGTTCCGGCAGTGTGGTTTAGCCGCGCCAGATAGTTTTCGGTCGTGCGGTCGATGGTCAGCATGTCACCGCGCACAGGCTCATCCGGCGCGAGCAGCAATTGGCGTATGCCGCCCCCAATCTCTGCTACGGTCAGAACTTCTGCATTCGCCAGAAGTTGGGCAGATAATTCGTTCGATACGGTCTGGCTGGGGGCTGCCTCCAGGGCCAGCGCAGCGATCCGGGCGGCTTGCACCCTGTCATCAATCCATTGATCCCGCCGGCTTACAGCCGACGGGATGAAAATGAAAAGTTCAACCAGAAGAATGATCCCTATGGTCAAGGCAAGCAGCTTTATGGATAGGCTATCTCGCCAACGTAAGGGTGTTGCTTCGGACGTCATCACTGGGCGGGGACCGTTTTTTGAAGTCCCGTTCCAGTTAGATCACAGGGCTCAATGACGCAAGCCCACGAGGAAGCGCACAGCTTTCGATGAGAAGAAGCGTCCGCCAAAATCGTCGGAGCCAGAAACGGCGCGTTTTACCGCTTCTGCCCGTGTCGGATAAGGCGACATGTGGTTGATCAAGCCGCCCGGCCCAAGATTATTGGCCATGGCAACCGAGACAATTTGCAACAGGTCGCCAGCTCCCTCGCCGAGGATTGAGGCACCGAGCAATTTCTTGCCCATCCAGATGATTTTAACCTCACCATCTGTCTTCCGCTCGGCGATGGCCCGGTCATTTTCATGGAAAGGAAACACACCTGTCCTGACTTTGTCCCCAAAGGCTTGTCTTGCCTCGGTCTCGGTCATACCGACCTGGGCGATTTCAGGCTGCATATAGGTCACCGCTGGCAGGGCGGTTGCGTCGGCATCGACACCTGGAAGACCCATAATCGCAGCGCGCGTGAAGATTGAAGCGTGGTGACCGGCAACATGGGTAAACTGTGCCTTCCCATTGGAATCGCCGAGGGCCCAAACACGTTTGTTGGAGACCGATTGCAAAGTCTTCTTCACCACGACATTGCCGCGCTCGGTTTTGACGTTGGCTTTTTCGATGTCGAGCCCGTCCAGGAAGGTTCTTCGACCCACGGCGACCAAGATATGGGTGCCGGACACACTTTCACCACCGCCATCCTTGGTTTCGGTCCGAACGGTAATGTCGCCGGCCGAGCCGGAAACCTCAACAGCCTTATGGCCCTCTAGAATGGTGATGCCTTCTTTGCGGAGTGCTTCCAGGGCGGTTGCCGCGTGGCCTTCATCTGCGCGTGCAAGGGCACGACCCATTTCGATGACCGTCACTTGTGACCCGAGGCGTTGAAAGGCCTGGGCCATTTCGATCCCAATGGGGCCGCCGCCAAGGACTGTGAGCTTTTCGGGGAAGTCTGGCGTTGTGAAAATCGTGTGGTTGGTAAGATATGGAACTTCCGACAAACCCGGTATCGGCGGAATGAAAGCGGTTGAACCTGTTGCGATCACGAACCGCTTGGCCGTGACCCGCGTTGTATCGGACACCACAGTCTTTGCATCCTCGAACCGAGCAAATTCTGAAATAACGGTCGTTCCGAAGCTTTCATACCGCTCGACGCTGTCCACCGGCGCGATTGTATCGATCACGCCCTGGACATGGTCGCGCACTCGCTGCCAATCGACGCTCGGCTCTGCATCGACCGTAACACCATATTTCTCCGTGTGGCGCACATCGTGGGCAGCTTTGGCCGCTGCAAGGAGGGCCTTGGAGGGTACACATCCATGGTTCAGGCAATCCCCGCCCATGGCGGCACCCTCGAAGAGCACCGTGTTCAGGCCAAGAT
>JBCBAO010000346.1:0-2625 GCA_038532405.1 Pseudomonadota bacterium
CTGAGATAGGCCCATCCGCTCACATCCCCACTGCGGATGAAAAAAGCCGAGGCCGATGTCACCGTCATCAGACTCGCGTAAAATACCCCGAGCGTCTTGTGGGGCAGCGTGCCCTTCGGCCTTAGAAAAATGATAAGCCCGAGGGCAAAAGCGACGGCCGCAGTTGCCCAGTGGATTTGGATTTCCGGCGGCGATAAACGCGTAAAGACTTCCCAGTTCAGAACCACCTCCCCTATCGATAAGATGACAAGGGTCTTGTACACCGGGCAGGCTGTCAATTCGCTGGCGGCCAGGGGCTTGCAACACGGGGACCTTTCCGCCATAAGCACGCTCTTGCGACTGCTATGGGCCGAAAACGGCATGCCCACGCGGTCTGAACGACGAAATGATGGGGCGTATACCGCCCGACAGGAGATCGAAATGCCGAAGATGAAGACCAAGAAAGCCGCTGCCAAGCGGTTCAAGATCACGTCTAGCGGTAAGGTCCGGCACGGCGTCGCCGGCAAGCGCCACCGCCTGATCAGCCACAATGCGAAATATATTCGCCAAAATCGCGGTACGGATGAAGCCTCAAAAGCAGACAAGCCGCGCATTATGAAGTGGCTTCCCTACGGGCTCGACTAAGTCGCCCGCCGCCTTGACCTCGACTCAAGCCGTCTTGAACCCCATCCAATTAAGGGACCTTTCCCATGGCACGCAGCAGAAACAAAGTTCCGGCCCACGCCCGGCATAAAAAAATCCTAAAGGCCGCCAAAGGCTTCCAGGGCCGCCGCAAGAACACCTTCCGCACCGCCTCCGCCGCCGTCTGGCAGGCCGGTCAATACGCCTATGTTGGGCGCAAGAAGAAAAAGCGGACCTTCCGCTCGCTCTGGATTCAGCGCATCAACGCCGCCGTCCGCGAGATCGACGATACACTCACCTATTCCCGCCTCATGGACGGCCTGAACAAGGCCGAAATAGAGGTTGATCGCAAAATGCTATCCGAACTCGCCATCCACGAGCCGGATGCGTTTAAATCACTTGTGGAGAAGGCAAAGGGCGCGCTCGCCTAGGGGCGGCATTTCCCTTTCAGCTTTTCTCCGCTATTCCGGGCCGCATGATGCGGGGCGGAAGAGCCCCGTTTGCGGCCAAAGCAATGGGGCTTTTTCATGACTGAGCTAGACACGATCGAAGCCGAGGTCCTTGCGGGCGTAGACGAGGCAGACACACTGGATGCCTTAGACGCACTGCGTGTCGCCGAGCTTGGAAAAAAAGGCCGCATTTCCGGCCTTATGAAGGGCCTTGGTCAAATGGAGCCGGAGGAGCGCAAAGTCGCCGGCCCGCTCCTGAACGGGCTGAAGACCCGGGTGGCCGACGCCGTCGCCGCCCGCAAAGCGACCTTGGAGAATGCGGCCCTCGACGCCCAACTCGCGACGGAAAAAGAAGACCTCACCCTGCCCCCAAGGCCCGACCCCATCGGCGCACTTCACCCTGTGATGCAGGTATTTGAGGAGCTTGCCGCTATTTTCGGCGATATGGGGTTTGCCGTCGCCGAAGGCCCGGACATTGAGGATGACTGGCATAACTTCACCGCGCTGAACTTCCCCGAAGGCCACCCGGCGCGCGAAACCCACGACACCTTCTTCTTCCACCCCCAGGAGGGGGCTGCGCCGAAAGTGCTGCGCACCCATACAAGCCCGGTTCAGATCCGCACAATGATGAACCAGAAGCCGCCGATCAGGATCATTGCCCCCGGGCGGGTTTACCGGAACGATTGGGACGCAACCCACACACCGATGTTCCACCAGATCGAGGGGCTCGTGATCGAAAAAGGCATCCATATGGGCCACCTCAAAGGGTGCCTGATTGATTTCGTCAAAGCCTTCTTCGAGGTCGACACGGTAGAGGCCCGCTTCCGGCCCCACTTCTTCCCCTTCACCGAACCGTCCGCAGAGATGGATGTGAAATACACCCGCAAAGGCGAGACCATCGAGATCGGTGCCGGCGACCAATGGATGGAAATCCTCGGCTCCGGCATGGTCCATCCGAATGTGCTAAAGAATTGCGGCATCGACCCCACCGAATATCAGGGCTTCGCCTTCGGCGTCGGCGTAGATCGGCTCGCCATGCTGAAATATGGCATGCCGGACCTGCGCCCCTATTTCGAAGCAGATGCGGAGTGGACGCGCCATTATGGCTTCCGTCCCTGGCTGACGCCAAGTGTGTCCGGTGGGCTCAGCTAATGGGCAATGACAACAAGGTCGAAATGTTCATCGCACTTTGTGCCTTGGTGTCATCCATGGTGGCCGTGTTCATTGCCTGGGACCAGGGCCGGGTGATGCGCGCTCAACAACATGCCGATGTGCTTCCTGTGCTCCAAATCGACGGGATTATCTCAAACGAGACATTTGGCTCAGAGCTTGGGCTGCGCATTTCAAATACAGGCGTTGGCCCGGCCCGAATTTACTCCGTCGCCCTCGCGATTAATGGCACCCCCGTCGATAGCCTTACTTCAATCATTCAGGAGCTTCCCTTCACGCCGAATGTCTCGTGGCGAAATGTTGCCGGCAGGTCCCTCGCCCCCGGCTCAGATATCATTCCCGTCTCGCTCAAATGGAAACCAGGGGAGATAGATCAGGGGGAATT
>JBCBAO010000347.1:0-2614 GCA_038532405.1 Pseudomonadota bacterium
GGTTATCTCCAGGAGAATGGGCTAAAATTGCCCCATCTGAAAAAAGTTCTGATTGGTGGTGCGGCGGAAGGCAGCCGAGCGTCCCGAGGGGCGAGGTCTCTGTCATGCCCCAGGCATGGACGACGTCCACTTCATATTCTTCCTCGAATGCGCGCAGGATCCGCTCGGGGATAGCCGAACCACCAATCAGAACTTTTTTCAGATGGGGCAATTTTAGCCCATTCTCCTGGAGATAGCCGAGCAGACCCAGCCAAACCGTGGGCACCGCTGCTGTGATGGTTACCTTCTCGGTGTCGAGCAATTCATAGATAGACGCACCATCCATTTGCGCGCCAGGCATCACCATATTTGCCCCCGTAGCCGGGCAAGACAGAGCAAGCCCCCACGCATTGGCATGGAACATAGGCACGACGGGCAGAACGACATCATTACAGCCCATTCCCATGGCATCTTTGCCCATGGTGATCAGGGTGTGGAGTACGTTGGAGCGATGCGAATAAAGGACCCCTTTCGGATTGCCCGTTGTGCCAGACGTATAGCAAAGGCCACATGCGGTATCTTCAGGAAACCCACCCCATTGGCAGTCCGTTGATTGCCCATCAATCCAGCGTTCAAATGCGATGGCTCGAAGCGTATTTGCCGGCAGCTCAGCCTCATCACAGTAAATTACGAACGTCTTTATCGTTTTCAGATGGTCCTTGACCGCCTCCAAAATGGGAAGAAATGTGGTGTCAAACACAAGGACCTTGTCCTCAGCGTGGTTGGCTATCCACGCGATCTGCTCGGGGTGAAGGCGCGGATTAACTGTGTGGAGGACGGCACCAATCCCCATGGCACCGTACCAGGTCTCCATATGCCGTGCGGAGTTCCAGCCGAGTGTCGCCACCCGGTCGCCAAGGCCAATACCCCCTGATTTCAGTGCATTCGAAACCTGCTTCGCGCGATCATACACATCCGCATAAGTGGTCCGGACAATCTGCCCACCAACTCGACGCGTCACAATTTCCCGCGTTCCGTTTTGCAGCCGCGCGTGATCCATAATCCTATCGACCGTCAATGGCCAATCCTGCATAAGACCCAGCATTTATAACTCCCTGGCGGGTGCATGTTACTGCACCGTGTTTTGGTTTTGCCCGCAACTCTATTTCGGGCTATGGCGAAGCGCAACGGACTGGAGGTCACCCTGATGCGTTATGTCTTGTTCTGCTGCTTTTTTTTCGGATTATCTGCTTGTTCAGAAGTAAAGCAGGCGTCCGAAACCAGCGCAGAACTCCCCGTGATTTCATCCACCAGTCTACCGAGCTTTTTCGATTGCGTTAGGGAAACAGGCGGCCTTCTCATCGCTGCGCACCGCGGAGGGCCTGTTGAAGGCTTTCCAGAGAACGCAATCGAAACACTCCAGCACGGGTTTGATGCCGGCATACGGGTATTTGAAGTAGACGTTGCCACAAGTCGGGATGGGGTCCTATTTCTCCTACATGACCGCTCACTTGGCCGAACCACTACGGGTAATGGCAGTGTTGCAAACACCGATTGGAACGTGATCGCCCGCCTCGCCCTCAAGGACAATTCCGGGGAAACAACCGAATTTGCTCCGCCGCGCCTCTCCGACGCCTTAGAATGGGCAAAGGCAAATGGTGCGCTGCTCGAGCTGGATAAGAAAGATACAACAGGCTGGCGCAGCTTAATACTGGCCGTTCGGTCCGCCGGAGCCGAAAACAATGTGCTTCTCATCACCTATTCAGATACCGACGCCGCACTCGTTCAAAGACTGGCACCAGAAATGATGCTAACCACCGGCGCACGCGGCGGACGCGACCTCAATCGCCTGGCAGATATTGGAGTTGACCGGAAAAAAGTTATCGCTTGGACAGGAACAGAAGCTGCAGATCCACCGGCATGGCGTAGGCTTGCGGACGAGGGCGTCGAAGCGGCCTTTGGCACACTGGGCCGCCCCGGAGAACGCCTCGACGACACCTATTGGTCTGATGGCGATGGCTCGGAATATGAGGCCCTCGTTGAAGCGGGCTTGGTTCTGCTGGCGACCGACGCACCCTACCGCGTCGCTGAGTGGCTAAGCGCCGATGACAGGGCATTGAACGCCTGCAGCGCCCCCTAGCCGTTACGACGTGCAACCGCCGCATGCCAGGGAATGAAAAGGATTGCCCCAATTTCCAGAATCATTCCGGCAAACTGCTCCGGAGCCCCTGGACCTATTGTCAAATAGGAAAGCAAACGCGCCAATCCGCCCAGGAAGATAACACCTGCAACAATCCGCAACGGAACGGTGTGGCGCTCTATATTCGGAAGCATCCACCATATAAGCGCTGTCACGATCAAATAGATGCTTGAAAGATAACGAAACTGA
Organism: Pseudomonadota bacterium; assembly: GCA_038532405.1. Classification (GTDB taxonomy): domain Bacteria; phylum Pseudomonadota; class Alphaproteobacteria; order Caulobacterales; family Hyphomonadaceae; genus CALLCD01. The sequence goes on from JBCBAO010000347.1 coordinate 2,369, forward strand.
TTGTCGAGATCAGCAGGCGCTCCATCGGGCAAAAATCTTCCAGCACCCTGGAAAATTCCCATTCCAGCGAAAAAGAGCGGTATCAGCGAGAGGACACCGAGAGCGATCTGGAGGACAAGTTTCATATTCAAATCACCTTTCGCTTTTAAACATCAACAAAAGCGTCGCCAATACGTTGTAAGCGCTCTTTAAATGTGCCCAGCATATCGCCTTCCGTATTGCAAACTAGATAACCACCCCCATCCA
>JBCBAO010000348.1:0-2607 GCA_038532405.1 Pseudomonadota bacterium
GAGCGATGAAAATGAAAACGGCCAAGGCCTTGATTTCATTGGAGCGGGCGATGAGATTCGAACTCACGACCCCAACCTTGGCAAGGTTGTGCTCTACCCCTGAGCTACGCCCGCATCCGGTATTGGGGTAAGGCCGCCTGGACGGCCTGGAGCGCTCGGTAAAGCGCATTGTGGGCAGCTTGGCAAGGGGGAATGTCTGGCGTGCGGGGACCCTCATATGAGGGCCTCATTTTTGGGTGTGGGGCCCTCATGCGCGGCCCGATGGGCGCAGACCTCGTTTGGGATGTGGGATAAGCCCCGCGCTATCCCCCTATAACGCCCACCATGCGATAACACCCTCCATGGCACGAACACCTATGGGCGAACGGAGCAGAGATACCAAAGAGGCCCTGCAGGCGGAGGCGGAACGCCGGGCCCGCGGCGGCGAAGCGCTCACCGCTATTGCGGCGGGGCTACAAGTCTCCCCCTCAACCATCGGCCGCTGGGCGGCACGCGGACACTTTCGCCAGACCGACCTGCAAAGGGAACGTGATGGCTTACCGCCCCTGCCGGTGGCGGCCTGGGCGCTGGCCCCATCGGCCCGCAAACAGACCGAAGCCAAAGCAGGGGAGACTGACCCGCAATCGCCGCCTAAGTGCGAAAGGCCCCCATCAACGGACCTTGCCGGGGAAGCTGCCGCCCTTGCCCGCGAAGCGCTCGCGCTCGTCCGCGCCGGCCGGATCAAATCCGCCGATGACAAATTGCGAGCCGCGGACAGACTGCTGCGGATACAGAAACGCCTCGGCCCAGCGGAAAACAAAATTGCCGCGACGGGATATTCAGAAAAGGTCCAGGCCGCGCGCGACCGCATTTTTAATATGAGCAAAGAGGACCTCGTCGCCGAGATCAAACGGATCGCCGGCGTGACCGATAACAGAGGCTAGATCGACGTTTAAGCTCGACTGCGAAGATTGGTTCGGTTCAACTGATCGAGTTTGGTCACCCCCATCAGCTTCATGTCGCGTTCGATCTCTGTGCGGAGATTGCCAAGGGCGCGCTCGACGCCGGCTTGGCCGGCAGCTGCGAGCGCATAGAGATATAGCCGCCCGCCGGACACCGCCTTTGCGCCCATGGACAGAGCTTTCAGAACATGCGTGCCGCGCTGAATGCCGCCCTCGCAGACGACATCGATCTTGTCGCCAACCGCGTCGCAGATTTCGCCGAGCTGATCGAATGGCGCACGCGCACCGTCGAGCTGCCGCCCGCCATGGTTGGACACCATGATACCCGTACATCCAATGTCGACGGCGCGCCGGGCATCTTCCACGCTCATAATGCCTTTGAGTGCAAATTGTCCGCCCCATTGCGCGCAGAGCTTTTCCGCATCCTTCCAGTTCATCGACTGATCCAGCATGGTCGAGAAATACTCCCCAACCGATACGGCAACATTCGTTCCCTGACTGACATGGCCAGACAGGTGCGGCATGTCGAATTTTTCCTTGGTCAGGAAGTTCCAGGCCCATGAGGGATGGGTTGCAAAACTCCAAAGCGACGATGGGGTGAGCTTGGGCGGTGAGGTAAACCCTGTGCGCAGATCGCGCTCCCGATTGCCGCCCGTGATCGTATCGACGGTGAGCGCCATGACATTGAATTTGGCAGCTTTTGCACGCTCCAAAAGCGCATCGTTCAAGCCGCGATCTTTGTGGAAATAGAATTGGAACATTTTTGGCCCTGGCGCGATGCCAGCGATTTCCTCGATCGTGACCGTGGCAAGCGAGGAGACACCAAACATGGTTCCGAATTTGGTTGCGGCCCGCGCGACCGCCCGCTCTCCTTCATGGTGAAACAGCCGCTGTAACGCCGTTGGCGCACAATAAAGCGGCATATCCAGTTTCTGCCCCATAACCTCGACGGACATATCGACGGTTTCGACGCCGCTTAGCACGTTCGGCACCAGGTCGACATCGTCATAGGCTGCGGTATTGCGCCGGTAGGTTAGCTCATCGTCGGCGGCCCCATCAATATAATGAAATATCGGCCCTGGAAGGCGCTTCCCGGCGAGCTTCCGGAAGTCTTGAAAGTTATGGCAATCTTGCAGTCGCATGGGAGGTCTTCTCGAAGATCAGATTTGTTTCAGGAAATAATCGATGCCGGCTTGGGCGACATCCTGGTCCTGGGCCGGTGTGCCGGAACTGACGCCAATCGCGCCGACGACATCCCCCTCGACATGGATCGGTAGTCCGCCGCCAACAACCATAAGCCGCCCGCCAATGGCTGAATCGATGCCATAGGCCGGTGCGCCCGGCTGGCTGGCTGCGCCATATTCATGGGTCGCTTTCTTAGCTGCGGAGGCTGTGTAGGACTTATCGATCGCGATGGTAATCGAGGTGACCTTGCCGCCATCCATCCGCTCAAAGGCGACCAGATTCCCGCCCTCATCTGTAACGGCGATGCACATGGGCACGCCAATTTCATCGGCTCTCTTGCGTGCGCCCTCAATCAGGATGCGGGCATCGGCGATATCGAGGCGAGTTATGGTCAGCATATTAAACTCCGTGAATGTCCTTGGCCTTGCGGCGGTAAGCGTGAAGAAGGGGCTCTGTATAGCCTGAAGGCTGGTCGCCGCCC
>JBCBAO010000349.1:0-2606 GCA_038532405.1 Pseudomonadota bacterium
CCACACGCCGGGTAGACAAGTCGTCCGTGCCGAAAACACGCTTGGCGCATTCAACAATTCCACGATAGACGCCAAGTGCGGTCACCGGGCTTGGGTCTCCGCTTGCAGCTTTACCGGTTTCAAGCCCGGCCACGAAGCGGGTCTCTTCCGCCGCAGCCGCCAGATCGCCAGGGCTCAGCCCCACATCTTCGGCCGTCCAGTATTTGCCGTCCAGGCTTTCAACGGCGCGGCCAAATGCGCGAAAGAGTTCAGGCGACTTCTCGGTTTGGGAATCGCCCCAAATCACCGCCTTACCCCCGCCAAGGGGCAGGCCGGCCAAAGCGTTTTTATAGCTCATGCCCTGGGAGAGGCGCAGCGCATCGGTCACCATGGCCGCACCATCAATATAATCCCACATCCTGCAGCCACCCGCAGCCGGGCCAAGCACACTGGAATGAACCGCAATGATCGCACGAAGCCCCGTTTCGGCATCGTGGAAGACGTGGACACCTTCATGGGCATCAAAGGATGGATGATCGAACATGACCGGGCTCCGGAGGCAAATTCTGCTGCTTTAGCGGCGCTGGGTGTCATGAATTGATCGCAAGAACAAGCTCAATTTCGACATCTCAGCTTGGCTCTGTTCCAGCGACCGCCCAGGGGATCGGCGGCGCAGCGGAGGGAAGCTCCGCTTCGGGGTCCTGCATAAAGGACAACTGATCCTGCCACACAACCTCAGCCTGCAGGTCACGCATCAGCATATGGTAGCCATTTTCGTAATAGGCCGTGCGCACATGCCCAGGAAAGTTCGGGGCTGTGCGGCGCATGAAAGTCTTCGGTATGATATCGTCGCGCGCGCCATAGAGCACAAATGTGTTCTTCGGCAATTTAACAGCAGCGCGGTGGCCGTTCTCCATCACACTCACCACGCCATAAACCTGATCAATCCGATTATCGAATGTGTTCAAGGTATCGCGCCCCCTTGCCCGCAACATTTCGATATTGTCCGAAGGGGTGATCCGATCCGTCGCAAACTTCGGTGGAACAACCACCCAGCCTGGCCGAACCTTGGTCGATGCCCAAAGGCTCGCCCTATGAATGAGGGGTAAGCCGCCCCAGCCCCTGAGGCCTGGCCCGGAAAGGATAAGCCGGTCGACACCAAGCGGCGGGTCATCTGAGCCAAAGGCAGACATCGCAACCGCGCCGCCCATGGAAATCCCGACAACCGTCAAAACCGCGTCGGGGTGCCGTGCGCGCGCCAGGCTAACCGCCGTGCGCAGGTCTTCGCGTAGCAAATCTTCCTTCGGCCAACGCCCGCGATTAAGCGAGCGGCCAAATCCACGCTGATCATAGGCGTAAGTCGTCACGCCCTTAGCGGCCCACCAGGGAGCCGCCGTCTCAAATGCCGCGGCGTAGTCGTTCATTCCGTGCACACCGACAACGACGTGGGACGGCTCTTCGGAAAGCTCGCTTGGCCATACCGTCAGTCCAAGCACAGCCCCGTCGGAGCTGATAAAGCGCTCCTGCTCAACATCGAATCTTGCCGTCATTGTCCCCTCTAAATCGGTCAGAGCCGTTTGAAACCCTCGTGTCGGTGCGCACCCAACAAGCCAAATCCCGATCAGGACAAGGGTTGTAAGACCCGCGATATTGCGGACTTTAAAACCGGCAAAGTCTCTGCCTCGAACCATGAATTTCGTTTCAGCCATGCTGTGTTTCTCCAGGATGGATGCGGCAAGACAAAAATCCCATCAGCCAAAAAGTCCCTCCAGCCAAGAACCGTTTCCGTGAGTGTCTTTTTGCGGCGTCCATCGAGATGCCATTTCTGTGCATAGGAGCCGATGATCAGCGTCAGTTCAATATCTGGCAGCTCTGCGAGCAGCGCCTCACGCCAAGTTGAAGCGCATTGCTTCATTGGTGGCAGATCTCCACCTTTCGAATCATAACCCGGAAAGCAAAATCCCATCGGCACAATCGCCACTTTATCGGGATTATAGAAGGTCTCCTCATCGACCCCCATCCAATCGCGAAGACGCACCCCCGACGGATCGCTGAATGGAATGCCGCTATTGGCGGCGCGGTTTCCAGGTGCCTGGCTCGCAATCAGCAGCCGGGCTGAAGGGCGCGCTCTGAGGACTGGGCGCGGGGAGCGCGGCATACTGCCATCACACAGTTTACAGGCCCTTATGTCTGCAAGAAGTGCCTCCAAGTTTTCCATGCAACATTGCACCTTTTGCTCTGTATGACACCTGCCAGCCTTGCTTGATGCAGCTAGGCCTCCGTGCAACACCTCTCGGCAATACGAACACTTTTCAAGGATCATCAAATGGTTCGACTGCCCATCACCCTTGCAGCCATCGCCCTCCTCGCCGCGTGTGGCGGATCCGAACCCGCCGCTCCGGTAGATACAGCGACCAATACGGAGGCCGCCCCCCCTGGCGTCGACGTGAACGCGCTACCGATACCGCTGCCAACGTCGACGAGTGCTGCGATCGCAGGAGAAGATATCGGCGTACGTATCGAAGCCTTGGCCGATGACGTCTTCGAAGGCCGGGCACCTGGCTCTGAGGCGGGCGAAGCATCCGCACGCTGGATCGCAGCCGAAATGGCCCGGCTTGGCCTGGAAC
>JBCBAO010000350.1:0-2578 GCA_038532405.1 Pseudomonadota bacterium
ACTTCGGAAACTGTTTAACTTGCTCATGGAAAACAAGGAGGACCTGGCGCAAATCCTCACCACCGAGCAGGGAAAGCCCATGTTCCAAAGCCGGGGCGAGATTGCCTATGCGGCGAATTTCATTGAGTGGTTCGCTGAAGAAGCCAAGCGCACCTATGGCGACGTTATTCCCTCCCACGCCCCGGATAAGCGCATCATCGTCCTGAAACAGCCGATTGGTGTGTGCGCTGCCATTACGCCCTGGAATTTTCCGATGGCGATGATCACCCGCAAAGTTGGTCCCGCCCTGGCGGCTGGCTGCTCGATTGTCGTCAAACCCGCCGAAGCCACGCCGCTATCCGCGCTTGCCCTTTGCGTCCTGGCCGAGGAGGCTGGTTTGCCCGCCGGTCTTCTCTCCTGCGTTACCAGCGAAACCGGCGCGGCGGTTGGCGGCGAGCTGACCTCAAACGCATTGGTTCGTAAACTGTCATTCACAGGCTCCACCAGGACCGGTGCGCTCCTGATGCAGCAAAGCGCCCCACAGGTGAAAAAGGTATCCCTGGAGCTTGGCGGCAATGCGCCCTTTATCGTGTTTGACGATGCCGATGTTGACGCTGCCGTGGCAGGCTCCATCGCGGCCAAATTCCGCAATGCAGGCCAAACCTGTGTGTGTACGAACCGCTTCTACGCCCAATCTGGCATCCACGATGAGTTCGTTGAAAAGCTGGCCAAAGCCACCGAAAACCTGGTGGTCGGCCATGGCAAAGATGAAGGCGTTGAGATCGGACCGCTGATCAATCAACAAGGCCTTGAGAAGGTCGAGACGCATTTGAAAGATGCTGTCGCAAAGGGCGCAAAGCTCATCACGGGGGGCACACGCTCCGATGTCGGACCACTTTTCTATACGCCAACCGTGATCACAAATGCGGACTCAGACATGCTGATCGCCCATGAGGAAACCTTCGGACCGATCGCACCTGTCTTTAAGTTTGAAACCGAAGCCGAAGCGATTGCCAGTGCCAACGACACCTCGGTCGGGCTTGCCGCCTATCTCTATACCCACGATCTGGGGCGCGCCTGGCGGGTGAGCGAAGCGCTGGAATACGGCATGGTCGGTGTCAATGAAGGCGTCGTTTCGACGGAAGTTGCGCCCTTTGGAGGCGTCAAGGAAAGCGGGATCGGGCGTGAGGGCTCCAAGTACGGCATCGATGAATATCTGGAGCTGAAATACATGCTTTTGGGCGGACTAGGCCTGTAGGCACCGGAACATACTGACAAGGACATAAACATGACTATGCAACGCGCTTGGAGACTTCGCAGTCGTCCCGATGGCGAAATCGCGGATACCGATCTGGAGCTGGTGGAACAAGCGCTTCCCGAACTTCAGGACGGTGAGATCCTGGTAGACGTCAGCTATATATCCATGGACCCCACCAATCGGATCTGGATGTCCGATGAAGAGCAATACATGCCGCCGGTTGCGATTGGGGACATTATGCGGGCGGGCGTGGCTGGCACGGTCACTGCGTCCCGCAATCCGAATTTCGAGGTTGGCGCGCTGGTGGCCGGCCTCGGCGGATATGCGTCCCATATCGTCTCAGACGGATCTGACTTCGGCCCCCTCGCCGATGTGCCCGGCCTGCCATTGCCAAAGCTGTTCGGCTCCCTCGGTGGGACGGCGCTTACAGCCTATTTCGGGCTTTTGAGGGTTGGTGAGCCGAAGCCGGGCGAGACCGTGGTCGTCTCTGCCGCTGCGGGCGCTGTGGGCTCCATCGTCGGACAGATTGCAAAGATCAAAGGGTGCCGCGCCGTGGGTATTGCCGGCGGCCCGGAGAAGTGCAGCTATGTCGTCGATGAATTGGGTTTCGACGCCTGTGTCGACTATAAAAACGGTTCAGTGCGCGATCAACTCGATGCCTATTGCCCCGATGGGATAGACGTCAATTTCGAGAACGTCGGCGGCGATATCATGCAGGCCGTCATGGAGCGGATGAATAACTTTAGCCGTATGGCGCTCTGCGGAATGATCTCTGAATATGACACCCTTGATAAGATCACAGGGCCAAAAGCCTGGCCGAGGATCTTGATGAGCCGGATTAAAGTCCAGGGCTTTATCGTCAGCGATTATATGGACGAGTTCGGCACCGCCATGGAAGAGCTTGTCCCCTGGGCGCTGGAAGGGAAGATCAAGACCCGCGAGGATGTTCGCGAGGGTCTAGAGAATGCGCTTGATGTCGTTCGGGACCTTTATAAAGGCGGCAATCAGGGCAAGCTGCTATTGAAGGTCTGATATGGTTTTGCCTCCCGCGGGGTCAGGGCGTGATCGCCTTTATCCCGCAGGAGGCCTAAATCAGGTCTTCTTCCCAACGCCCGCATAGTCGCGGGACAGATCATCGGGAAATCTAAGGCCGCGGTATTTCAGCTGGTCATACAGCCCGCCTTCCCAGATCGCGGCAGACGGCGTGTTTCGGTTCCAATCCATCACATATACCCGCGAAGAGATCTTCCACTCATCGCCGCGCTTTTCGATGACATCCAGATATCGACCGCCCACGACCTTTTCTTGGGGTGCGCCCTCCACATCAAACTGATGATAGGC
>JBCBAO010000351.1:0-2576 GCA_038532405.1 Pseudomonadota bacterium
GTTCGACCTCAAACCGATTGACGGAGCGGATAGTAAGTCCGTGGCGCGTCATAAGGCTTTCCAAGCTCGCTTCTGTCCACCAGGTCAGGTGATGGGGCGGCCCGTTCAGCATAAAATCCGGCAGATTAGCCACATAGCTGCCGGCATCAGGCACACCGATGGCGACACGTCCCCCAGGCCGCACCAAAGACACCATGTCTGATATAAAAGTGCTGGGGTCAGAGACGTGTTCAAGCACTTGAAAGGCTGTCACCAGGCCAGCATAGCCCGGCCCAATTTGTTGAAGGATGTCTTCTATGGACGTTGATCGAATATCCAGTCCTTTTGCCCGGCAGGCTGCAACCGCGTCCGGATCCGTTTCAAGACCGAGATACTGTTCCTTCGGGACATGGGCCGCAAACCCGCCATCACCTGCACCGATATCAATGATTGGTTCACCTGGATGCGCCCAGCCCGCCGCTGCCGCAAATTCTTCTTTCGTCGCCGGGTGGTACCAGTCAAATGAGCGCAGCGCCTGATAAAAGCGGGCATCGCCCAAAACCGGTGGATCAAAACGCATCACACCTGTTTCTAAGTCGCGGACCAGATGCAGCGTCTCAATGCCCTCAAACAGCCGCGCGACATCAATTTTGAAGTCTTGCCGCCAGCTTTCTACGAGATCAGCAACACGAAGTGTCTCCACAATATCGTATTCCGCTGCGCCGGCATGAACGGAAGAGAAATGGTTCATGCCACCTCTATGCGCGGTTCTGGGGCAAAAAACACCTCACAAGTGAGTGGTCGAGCCCGAGTTGATAAGTTTACGTAACGAAAACCCTTCGCAGCCAGGGATCTAGTGCTTATAAGGACGGGAACATACCGGACCAGTTAGGGAGCGAGCAATGCAGGACTATCTTCAATTCTACATCAATGGTGAATGGGTGGACCCCATAGAGCCCCGAACGATGGACGTGGAAAACCCGGCGACCGAGGAAGCCTTCGCACGAATTTCCATCGGATCCGCGGCCGATGTCGATCGGGCCGTGGCCGCAGCAAAGGCCGCCTTCCCTGCCTTTGCCGAAACCAGCATCGAATACCGTGCTGAACTGCTGGACAAGATCGCCGCCGGCTACCAGGCCCGCCTCGGCGATATCGCAACCGGAATTTCCAATCAGATGGGCGCACCCATGTGGCTCGCCAATGCAGCCCAAGCCCCTGCCGGCCTTGGTCATTATGCCGCCGCCGCCCAAATTCTGCGCAATTACGATTTTGAGGAGCAGAACGGGTCGACCATGATCCGGAAAGAGCCGATCGGGGTTTGTGGTTTCATCACGCCATGGAATTGGCCGGCCAATCAGGTCGCTTGTAAGGTTGCGCCCGCCATCGCGACTGGCTGCACCGTCGTGCTCAAACCATCGGAGATCGCGCCGCTTGATGCCATGATCCTCGCTGAGGTGATGCATGAAGCAGGTGTTCCACCCGGTGTGTTTAACCTCGTTAACGGCGATGGCCCAGGGGTTGGAGCGTCGCTGTCAGGCCATCCAGATGTCGATATGGTGAGCTTTACAGGATCAACCCGCGCAGGTGTCCTGGTGGCCCAGGCCGCAGCACCAACAGTTAAGCGAGTGACCCAGGAGCTGGGCGGAAAATCCGCCAATATCGTGCTGCCCGATGCAGACTTGCAAGCAGCCGTCTCCGGCGGGATCGTGCACATGATGACCAATTCCGGCCAATCCTGTAACGCACCCTCCCGGATGTTTATCCAGAAAGATCAACAGGCCGAGGCGATCGAAATTGCGCGCGCAGCCGCTGAACGTATCCAGGTTGCCATGCCCGAAGATGCGCCACGCGGTGCCATCGGTCCGATCTCGAACGCCAATCAATATCAAAAAGTGCAGGATCTTATCCAAGCTGGGATCGACGAAGGCGCGACCCTTGTTGCAGGCGGCCCAGGCCGGCCGGAAGGGTTCAACAAAGGTTATTTTACCCGCCCAACCGTCTTTGCAGATGTGCGCAATGATATGACAATTGCACGGGAAGAAATCTTCGGGCCCGTGCTCGCCATGATCCCCTATGAGACTGAGGAAGAAGCCATCGAGATGGCAAACGATACCGTCTACGGATTGTCTGGCTATGTTCAATCGGGCGACATCAACCGCGCTCGGCGGGTCGCTAGTCAGCTGCGAGCCGGCAATATCCACGTGAACGGTGCCGGGGCAGACTTCGCAGCACCGTTCGGCGGTTACCGGCAATCAGGCAATGGCCGTGAATGGGGGGTATATGGCTTTGAGGAGTTTCTCGAAGTCAAAGCCGTCATGGGATATGAAGCCGCTTAAGATCGGCGATCAATAGAAAGACGACAAAGGCCGCTCCGTTTGGGGCGGCCTTTTGCTTTGCAGACGGGCTCACATGATTATGATTTTGGCCAAACCGTCTACCGGGGCACCTTGACAGCATACCGAAACAAGGGAGCCGATCTATGTCGCTCAAGGCCATATTGGAAGAAACAGCCGCCGGTTCAGTCAACCGCTTCCCGCCAGAAGTGATTGCGGTCATGCAGCAAGCAGCGAAGGACCTCGACGCGCAGGGGGTCGGCG
>JBCBAO010000352.1:0-2573 GCA_038532405.1 Pseudomonadota bacterium
GATTTGATTTGACCTGCAGATTTGGAACTTTCAGTGCCCTGAAAGTCTGATCAGTCGATTGCGAAGCAATAAAACAATCCGTCGCCGCCAGACCGTCTGAGCGCTGCTTGGCTACACCCCCTGGACAGGTGGGCACTGCTCCAATGGGTTGGGTTTTGCCCACCGCCCACGCGGTCATGGTGACCGAGCATTGCTCGGCCGCTATCCGAACTGGTCCAATTTCCGCAGGTAACGTCGCCGTCGCCTTTGGCCAGGCGTCCATCCATACCGGTGCCTGTTAGGATATCATGGCGGTTGGGCCTGTCGCCGCGGCCGTTGATGATTGCTCCGCTTTCAGAAATTGAATTCGCCTTCGATAGGGCATTGGCGTCCGACAGCAAGTTTTCAAGACTTGTTGCAACGACTGTCTGGCGGGCGTTTGTCCAGGGGCCACGTCCAATTCTGTCGCGTGCAGCCTCACCTGCGGGGCCGGACGTGCTCAAATATGCGCGCCAGGTTTTGCCGCGTGAGCCCGCGGTGCCGGCCAGGCTGTCGCAGTGGGCGTCGGCGCCTGCCAAACCTCCGAGATCTGCACCGTCTCCGATGCCGACGCTGGTAACGAAAAACGTCATGGTCTCGATATTGACGGGTTTTTGGTCCACCGCCGTTACATCCGGTGGCTGCTGGCACGCTGTCATCGTCAGAATAGCTGATATCAAAAAAAGAGGACGCGGGATCATCTAAGGTTCTATTTTGTCCGTTTGGAGATTATCAGGCCCGTTCGATGAAAACGGTGCCGGCAGAATATCCAGCACCAAAGGAACAGATTAGACCTTTTTCCCCCGCTTTGAAATCTGCCGAATGCTTGTGGAAAGCGATGATCGAGCCAGCCGAGGACGTATTCGCATATGTGTCCAAAACCGTCGGGCTTTCCGTTTCCGAGGCCTCATGCCCGAGGACCTTTGCCGAAATCAGGCGGTTCATATTTGCGTTGGCCTGGTGTAGCCAGAGACGTTTAAGGTCCTTTGGGGCAAGGTCCAAGCGGTTCATTTGTTCGCCAATCATGGTTGCAACCATGGGGACGACCTCCTTGAACACTTTTCTTCCTTCCTGAACGAACAATTTGTCGGTGCTGCCGATGCCCTCCGGCGCAGCATTGTTCAGAAAGCCGAAATTGTTCCGGATATTGTTGGAAAACTTGGTCTTGAGGCTGGTGCCGAGAATTTTCCAATGGTCATTGGGGGCGATATCTTCGGCCTCGATTAGAACAGCAGTGGCGACGTCGCCAAAAATGAAATGGCTGTCTCTGTCTGTGAAGTTGAGATGGGCCGAGCAGACCTCCGGGTTAACAACGAGGATGGACCGGGCGCTGCCGGCGCGGATCATGTCTGCTGCGGCCTGTATTCCAAATGTCGCCGATGAGCAGGCCACATTCATATCGAACCCAAACCCGTTTTCGATGCCCAAGAGGTCTTGAATTTCCACAGCGATGGCTGGATAGGCGCGCTGCAGATTGGAACAGGCGCAGAGGACGGCGTCGACCTCTTCGGCTTGGCGACCTGCGCTTTGGAGCGCTTGGCGTGAGGCGTTGACGGCCATTTCTGCGAGCAGACTTGGCTCCTCATTTGGGCGTTCTGGGATGACGGGGCGCATAATGGCCGGGTCGATTATACCGGATTTGTTGACGACGAAGCGGGATTTGATCCCCGAGGCCTTCTCTATAAACTCAACTGAGGAGGGCGATTTGGCTTCTGCAGCGCCTGCTTCGATCTCGCTGGCATGGGCTGCATTCCAATTCTCCGCCCATGTATTGAAGCTCTCTACAAGTTCTTCGTTCGAGATTGAATTGGGCGGTGTCCAGAGACCGGTGGCTGAAATGACGGGTGTTATCATGGGGCAAGGGTCGACATGTCGCCGTCCTTCCTGAGTCGGTTATAAGCTATTCAGCCATAGACCCGGTCCTTGGCTTCGTCGAGCCTTTGGCAAGAAAGGGAGCTGTTTAATTGTTCTTGCGACGCTCGCTTCTGCGCTCCTGGCGAGAAACAATCTCGTCCAGTCTGCATGTCGAAGCGTCTGCAGGGTTTACGACCTCATCGCACCGTTCTGCGGCGAGTTGATCATATGCCGAGCTGCCCAAGGACCCACAAGCTGCTAATGGTAGTGCAAGAATAATGGCAGAGGCACGCAATCGATTGATCATCTGGCAAGCTCCTGGACGGCCCGATGGCGAGGACACTTTACTTCGTGATCATTTACCATGCCAACTGCCTGCATGAAGGCATACACGATTACCGGGCCGCAAAACTTAAATCCGCGCTTTTTCAGATCTTTGGAGAGGGCTTCGGAGAGGGCTGTTTTCGCTGGGCCCTCTTTATAGTTTTCAAGTGAGTTGACCAGGGGTCGTCCCCCTATGAACGTCCAGAGATAATCCGCAAAGTCCTCCCCATTCTCGCGCATGTGGACGTAAACTTTCGCATTATTGACTGTTGCTTCAACCTTTTTCGGGTTCGATCCAGACCGTATTGCCGGCTGGGATGCAGCCAGGATCAAAACGGCTCTACAAAATCCAGGCATTATTCGAAGCCCGAAAAAGG
>JBCBAO010000353.1:0-2564 GCA_038532405.1 Pseudomonadota bacterium
GGGGCGAAGCGTTTCCGACCATGTCTGGCAATTGGATTTTGAATTTATTGAAGACAAGAAAAGCTATGTGACCATCGTCAAAAAGCTCTGCAAATTGGCAGAAATTGAATCGAAGCTGAACAGTGTCGTGGGCGATGTTGATTTCGAAACTCATTCCGCAACGCTGACCTACAAGCTGGGCGATAGAGTGCGCAATCTCACGCCAAAGTTTGATGGCGATTGGCTCGACGAGGCGACGCTCAAGGTTATCGTTTCCGATATCGAAAACGCCGCTGGCAAAGGCCGGCACTTCTGGGTTGTCGATAATGGTCAGGCGGCTGTGTTTCTTTTTGTTCGTGACGAGACAGCAAAGGCGCTGAACACGCTAAAGAGACGGCTTGTATCGCGCTTCACTTAGCGGGTGCGGGCTGAGCCGCAACCCTTCCAGGATCGCCCCTCTTCAATTGATCCAGAATTGATGATGGGAATGATGGGCGATACACCTGTCCAAGGGGGAAGGACACAGATATGACGATTGCTTCCAAGGCCTGTCACCTGACGCGGGGTGTATCGCGAGCGGTCAAAGCTATGGCGGCATCCGATATCCTTCCAGTTTACAGAAGAAGGAGCACACATGTCGCAGCCGATTGTCTTTTTTGATATCGCGGGGCCAGAGGAAACAGACCTCCGGGACTTTTATGAAAAGGTCTTCAACTGGCCCTGTGGATCGCCCGGCCCGTTTTCGCCCGGCAATGCCAAATCAATCGGAGCAAACATCCGATCAGATCCGAAAGAAACACTGCTATATGTCGGTGTCGAGGATGTGACGGCCACGCTTGGCGCAATCGAAGCGGCGGGCGGTAGAATTGATGTTCCAAGATTTGAGGTTAGCGGCGTTGCCGTGCTTGGGTTGTTTGAGGATCCGGCAGGCAACCGGATGGGGCTGATCGAGATGGCAGGCGAAGCTCCCAAGATACCCTGAATAAGGGCGGCCTTGTTTTGCCCATAGTCCCTATATACCCCTCTGGAGCCCGAAGGATTATTGGAGCGACGGATGGGGACTTATATCAATCGACGCAGCACGCTAAAACTTGGGGGGGGCCTTCTCATAACCGCTTGCTCAGGCGGCGCGGACGCGCCATCGGCGGTAGACACGGTCTCCTGGATCCCAGACGAGGCGCGCACCTCGCGCATTCGGGCAGCCATGGAAAAGTATCGCGTTCCAGGCGTTAGCATAGCGGTCGTCGAAGATGGTGAGTTCGTTTGGCAGGGGAATTATGGTGTTGCGAACATTGAAACGGGCACACCCATTGACGATAAAACTCTGTTTCAGGCTGCATCGCTGACAAAGCCGCTCTTCGCCTATGTCGTGTTGCGATTAGTCGATGCTGGACAAATCGACTTTGATGAGCGGTTGGTTGACACGTTTCGACCGCACGATCTGGCGGACACAGCCTGGAACGAGACGATTACCGTTCGCCATGTGTTGACGCATCAAACTGGACTTCCAAACTGGCGCTCGCCGAATGATGAGGGAGCCTTGCTGGAGGCAGCATATGAACCGGGCACCGGCTATTCCTATTCCGGGGAAGCCTTTCACTGGCTGCAACAGGTTTGTGAGACAAAGACCGGATTGGGGCTTCATGCGCTGACCGACGCATATCTGTTCACCCCTGCTGGTTTGACGGACATGTCCATGCTTTGGCTTGCCGACCGCGCCGACCGCGAGGTGTATGGGCATATTGTCGGTGCCGATGGGGAAGCCGAAGTGGCCGACCTGCAATTTGCCCATGAGCAAGGCGCACGGCTCGACGAAGTATCCAAACGCTGGGATCGCCCCATGCGGATATGGGCTTTTGAAGACATCATGGCCGCCCATGCAGACATGCGCCCCCACACCCATCCAGATCTTGCGGGCCGTCCGCTATGGCGGAAAAACCGTCCGGGCAGCAGCCTGTTGAGCAGCGCCTCCAGCCTGCGGACCACCCCGGCAGACTATGCACGCTTCATCGCCCTGGTTTTGCGCAATACCGGACCTGCTGCGATCTCGGAAAGCCTGAAGACGGATATGCTCAGCACACATACAGACATTGCCGAAGGCGGACCCAACCGTCCTGTTGGTCTTTCTTGGTCTTTGGAGCGCGTTGACGGCGGCGTCGCTTTTGATCATTGGGGCTTTAATGCGGGCCAGCACATCTCAAGCGGGCTTGGCGATACAGCCAGACGCAAGGGCCTGGTGATCATGACAAATGGGGCGCAAGGCAACAAATTCATGGACGAAATCGGCCCCGTGATCACGGGTATCCCCTATCGCAGCTATGTATAATGGTGACTATGGGGTGACTTTGAGATGCTCGTCCCAGGAAGCAAATTTGCCTACAAGCCTTCATCCCACTTCGGGTGGCCGCTGAAGTGAGTTGCTATGTGATCTATAAATACACGTAGTTTTCGGGGCAAAATTCTGTTGGGCGGGTAAACGGCGTAGATGCCGAGTTTGGTTGGCTCGTAATCATTGGGGCTTTAATGCGGGCCAGCACATCTCAAGCGGGCTTGGCGATACAGCCAGACGCAAGGGCCTGGTGATC
>JBCBAO010000354.1:0-2556 GCA_038532405.1 Pseudomonadota bacterium
CACAGGCTGCGGTCCACCTGCAAAGCCTGTGGATGTGTTCGTGACACGGTTGCATCTGCGTTATGATGCGACAACGTTTCCGGAAGATCTGCAATTCCAGACGACGGGTGATCGGACGAATTATCAGGGCCGCTACGTCCTGCGCCATGCCTGGCGGGGGGACTATGAACAATGCGAAGCGGCAGGAGACTATGCAAATGGTCTCGTGGATCGTTGGGATGAAGAAGCAAAGACCCTGGCGCGGCTGACCGGGCGCGATGTAAATGCGATACGCGAGCGGATGGCCGAAGAAGGCATGTCGGCGAGCGCACTTGGCCTGGAAGAGGTCAAACCGAAGCGCAAATGGTGGGACCGGCTTTGGGGGCGGGGTGAAGACTAATTATTTTTCTTTTTGTCTTTCGATGCTGCTTCCATTGCATATGCAAAGCAACCACTGCCCGAAGTCGACGCCATCTGTTTGCTTCTAATCGGTAAGGTGACTCTAGCAAAGCCTGCTAGACCACCTTCACTAAACAACATCTGATAAAGGCCTGAGGAGGATGTCTCTCTACCGCCACCTTCACCTTCGCTTAGTGAGAAAGAGGGGATAAGCTCAGCAATTGCCCCAATCGTTTCGTCGATTTGGTTATCGGCCATGGATTCAAATCCTGTTAGATTCCAACCATTCGTCAGGGTCGGATTGAAGGTGACTGATCCGATTCCGGCCTTCGCTTTGATCGACCTGGCATTGGCACAATCGGGCAGATAGACCACCTGGATGTTTTGGCCGATGACAGTGTCGCCAGCGCTGTTGAAGCGGTCGGTCACGAGCAGATAAGGCTGGGGTGGATAGAAGGTGAGGGCATCCTCTTTATAGCCTTGGGATATCTTCACTGAGGAGCAGCCAATGAGGGCGAGCAGTGATGCTGCGCAGAGTAGTTTTTTCACGAGATAGGTCTCCTCTTCGTTCATCCGTCTATTTTGTGGGAGAAGAGGGCATGGCTGCATGTGACGTTTGTCACTCGCCAGGCGGATTTTTTATTCCGCAGGCTCCAGCGCTGAGATAAGTGCGTCGATTTCGGCGTCGGTGGTGCTCCAGGCGCAAACGAAGCGGTGGCTGCCGCCGGGCCAAGGGTAGAATTTTGCGCCGGCTGATCCGAGTGATTCGGCGACGCCATCAGGCAAGTGGGCGAAAACCTCATTGCCGTCTACGGGGTAGGCAAGGGATGTTCCCGGCAGGGCACATAGGGCGTTGGCAAGGCGTTTGGCTTGGCGGTTGGCTGTGCTGGCCAGGCTCAGCCAGAGATCGTCTGCGAGGAGCGCGAGCCCCTGGGCGGCAAGGTAGCGGGCCTTTGGCGGCATATGGCCGGAGCGCTTGGCCCGCGCTTTGAGCTCTTCGAATTTGGCGCGGGTGTCGCCGAAAAGGAGGATCATCTCGCAACCCATCGCCCCGGTCTTGGTCAGGCCGCAGGTGAGGATGTCGACGCCGGCTTTCCAACTCATTTCGGCGGGGCTTGCGCCGGTTGAGACGAGCGCATTTGCCAGGCGCGCGCCGTCCAGGTGGACGGCAAGTCCGGTTTCGTGGGCGAGTGCGGCATAGTGTTCGATTTGTGCGGTCGGGTAGGCCGCACCGCTCTCCGTGAGGTTGGTGAGGGAGAGAACGTGGGGCGGTGTTTCGTGGACAAAGCTTCGGTCGATGCCGGCAAGGGCGTCGCGCAGGGCTGTCTCGTCTATACGTGCAGCGTCCCCTGGGAGGAGCGCGAGTTTGCCGCCGCCCGTAAAGAACTCCGGCGCGCCGCGTTCGTCTCGCTCAATATGAGCCTCAGCGTGGCAGAGGATCGATCCCGTCGGTTGGCAGAGGACGGATAGAGCGAGGGCATTCGACGCCGTGCCGGAGGCGGTGAGCCAGACCTCAAACGCCTCGGTTTCGAAGGTTTGCGCGATTTGTGTCCGCAACGCCGCGCTCACGCGGTCATTGCCATAGCTGCCGTCCATGCCGTGATTGGCCTCGGCGAGGGCTTTCAGGACGGCCGGATGGGCGGGGGCGGAAGTGTCGGAAGAGAAGTCCAAAAGCGTTTTAGTCGTCTGGGGTTTCGATGCTTTCCGGCGTAACGGGTTTCGGGCAAATGTCCACCGGTACTGGTTTCGGGATGAGGTTGGAGCCTTGCCAGCAGTCTTCGAAAACAGAGCAATAGCAATAGGTCAGCTCAATGCGGCCGGATCGGTAGGCGTCCGTGAACCCATCGACGAGCTGCCGATAGAAGGCCGTTTCGGCCTCGATATCGATGTCTTCATTCGCACGATAGAGCTCGGAGACGACCTCGGTCGTCACCTCGACAAGATCTACTTTTTCACCGGGCGACAGAACCCGAGCGAAATTGTTGCTGATCCCAAACGGCCTATCGGGGATATCGGCTGACTTTCTGATCAAGTCTGCCAAGTCGGTCGGTCTCTCGCCATCTAATTTGATATCGAAAAATTCGATGGAGGCGGGCCCGATGCCCTTGTTGGTGAAACTCAGGGCGAATGCGTATTTTTCGGTGCCGCCAAATCTGAGGTCCCTCAGCTCGACATAGG
>JBCBAO010000355.1:0-2538 GCA_038532405.1 Pseudomonadota bacterium
GTGGCTTTGGCCACCAGTTTGCCAGCTGGATCAAAAGCTTCTGCTTCCATAAAGGCTGCAGACTTGCCCCACTTTACGATTTGCGCGCGAACCGATGCAGGGCCTGGGAAGAGCGGACGGAGGAAAGATATTTTCATCTCCAGTGTTGGTGCTGTCATGGTGACATTGGATGCGATGATGCAGCAGGTGGACATGGCTTCGTCCAGCATTGCTGACACAAAGCCGCCCTGGACAGCACCGGTCGGGTTGGCAAAATTCGGGCTGACTTCAAATGCCATTTCGATACTTTTCT
Organism: Pseudomonadota bacterium; assembly: GCA_038532405.1. GTDB lineage: Bacteria > Pseudomonadota > Alphaproteobacteria > Caulobacterales > Hyphomonadaceae > CALLCD01. Next base: position 293 of record JBCBAO010000355.1, read on the forward strand.
CCGCCTGATCAACGGCCGTCAGACGCATGCCGAGTGTATCGGAGCAGGGCGGTCTCTTCTTGGATGACTGGAAGCGCGCCAGCATCTCAGCATCACTGATAGCGGGTTTCTGCTGGGCGTTGGTTGGCGCTGACACGGAGTGGAACAGCTATTTGCGCCGGAACGCGTCGAGGTTCACAACCGTTCCATCTGCCGCCGTGTTTTCATCCTCCGCTGTAGATGTCTCTGGGGCAGGCAAGGACGTGTCCACCGGAGCAACAATTCCTCCTTGCGTGCCGGCCTTCTCAAAACTCAGGCCGAAATTCACCGACGGGTCGACGAAGCGCGTAATTGCGGAAAACGGAATATGCAGGTGCTGGGGCACACCGGAGAACTTCAAAATAATTTCAAAATAGGAGTCAGCGACTTCCAGGTCCCAATATTGATGTTGAATGACGATCGTCATCTCTTCCGGGAAGCGCTCGACAAGGTGGTCGGCAATCTTGACCCCCGGAGCCTTTGTTCGGAACGAAATGTAAAAATGGTGATCGCCCTGGGGCGCGCCGTTCTTTGCCGTTCGCTCCAAAACATCCCTGACCACGCCGCGTTGGGCCGCTTGAATCAGCTCATCATAACCGATGAAGTCCGTCACCTGTCTCACCCTCCTGCACGACGACCGGACATTAATCTGATGCCGTCCGGCGTTCAATGGGGTTCGTGAAGCAGGCGAGCAAATTGATCGAATTTGCCTCGTAGGGATGCATTTTGCTTGGTTCTACACCTTTTGGAGGTTGTAAAAATGAGGTGGAGGCTTCTGTTGCCAGGCGCCTCCGGGCCCCGCCTAAGGAGCTGAATCCTTAGGAGTTAAAGCGGTAATCTCCGCACAGCTTACGCTGCGAGCAGTTCACCTTCAGCATAGTTATCATTAGCAACTATTGCTTGTTGAGCTTCTGACGTAGCTCACACGGGTAAAGTCTTTGCCTTTAGACGTCCGTCGATACTGTTTCGGCCCCTCATGATCCCGTTCTGGGGACTTTGGTGGAGCCGCCGGGTACTGCCCCCGGGTCCGAGCCGCTTATTACGCAAGGGTTTATCACCATAGTTCGTTAGAACACTGCCAAGATAATGCGTCCCAGCTGAAATGAAAAGGCCGGCCTGTCCAAAATGGAACAGGCCGGCCAAGCGCATGGGTGGAGTGCGGCCCCCCGATCAGCCCTAATTGGTGATGCGCAGGTCTGAAATGGTTGCGGCAATATTGTTGTATGCGTCGGAAAGTTCCTGGGCATTGCTGGCGTCGAATTGGAATTCGGGCCGGGTTGCACAATATTGAAGGATGGTTTGTCCGGTATTACCGACGGTTGCCACATTGTTTGGAACTTGGAAGCCGACGGTAAATACGGTGATGTTCGTATCTTCTCGAATTCGATCACAATACCGTGCGGCAAGCTCCGTTGAACCGTCTGCAGCGAAGGGATGTTGATCGTTGAAATCGCCATCGGTCATGAGGATCATGGCCTTTGCTGTATCTTCCTCATCATATTCCAACGGCCTGGATACGCTTGGCCAGATGCCCGACCAGCGCGGTGACAGGAGATACCAGCCCCATGCGATGCCGAGGTGACCGGCCGTGCCATTACTGGCGCGCATGTTGCGAATATAGCTGTTCAGCGCGCTGGTATTATTGGTGAGTGGAAGGGGGCGACCCTCAGAGCGGCACTGGTTCGACCGTCTTGTGAAGGTGAATGTCCCACGGTCGTCGACGGTCGTGTCGTCTCCGCGAGCATTTACAACGCCGGAGCTCCGGCCACGCCCACCATCCCTGAACTGGCCAACTTGGTCTTCAACCTCGTCTTGGCCATCGAATTTATCTCGGAAATCAGCGCGTTCGTTGATTTCATCGAAATTGTCGCGATAGTCCCAGAGCGGGTGGTTCGCAAAAATGTACGCATTGTTGCCGGGAGGCGCATCGGTGAAGGCCTCGTTTCCGTTGCGTCCGAGTATATAGGAATTGGATCCTATCCGATTGGAGACACATGTCGATTCGTGGTAAAAACGTCCGGCATAATCTGTGTAGTTGTCGCAATTTGTTCTGCCACGACCATTTTGATTACACCTGACGGTCTCATAATCATAGAAACGCCGGTTGTTCCGCGCGTCGATCTGAACCACGCCGACATACTCATCAAGATAGTCCTCGCCGACAGGCTCAGACGCTTCCATTTGCGACGGCCGCCGATTGGTCTCTACGACATCGTCAAAAAACTCAC
>JBCBAO010000356.1:0-2489 GCA_038532405.1 Pseudomonadota bacterium
GGCTGTAAAATGACTTGGGGGCGGTGTGCTTTGCCCATCTCCAGCCTCGGCGAAAGCCAGGCATTACTCCCGGTGTGTAAAGCGCACCGCCCGAGCTTCTCTATATCGCCAGGGGTGGGCCCCGTGGCGATAGCACGCATGCGTATCATATCATCATGCTTGCAATCATGGGTCAAATCTGTACGATTTTCGTGTCGCATCGTTTTGAGGGTAAACCGTGCGCACCTGGGGCAAAGTGAAAGAGGGATTCATGATTAGGGCAATTGGTATGGCCGCAGCCTGTGTTGCGGCAACATTCGGTATGCAGGCCTCTGCAGACATTGTTGCAGACTTCAGCAAGGTTGAGGAAACCTGGGACGTGGAAATTGCGCCGGATGGGAATTCCGTTGCCCTTGGTTGTGTGGTCAATGCCCGGCGTAGTGTCTGTATTTATTCTCTAACGGATGCATCCGCCCAGCCCGTCATTTATCCGGCACCGGACAATGCCAACATCATTGATTTTTATTGGGCAAGCTCAGACCATGTTTTGATGGTGGCCGATATGGTCATTACCCAGCGCTTCTCAAGCGGTCTGGAAGACCTCCGTGTGTTGAGGGGTATTTCCTACAATCCAAAGAAAAACAAAGCGGCACTTCTCATGCGTGACCGGCAGGGCCTCACCAACACGGCTTCTGTTTCGAGCATGCTTGAAGATAAACCCAATACAGTCGTCATGGGGCGGATCTTTCGCAGAGAGGGTGCCCGTACCGGATCCAGACTCAGCCGCGAGGATGATGGTTTCATCTATGTTGCCTTCGATGTGAATTTGAATACAGGGGAATCCCGCCGCCGGAAACGTTTCGAAAGCTCCGAAGTTGATATCATTTGGGACCGGTCAGGCAACGTTGTGGCGCGCGAAATTTTCAATGACCAGCGCGACACATATTCAATTCGAAATGCGGACCGTAAAACCGTCTTCGAGGTCAAGGATGCGAGCATTCAGCCTTTGTATCTGCGCGGAATGTCCGATGATGAGACCCATTTCATCGCCTGGTCGCCCGGCGTAGGAGACATTGCGCGCGGGACATGGCAGATCCCTGTTGAGGGCGGAGAGCTTTCCCGTGTGACCCTTGGTGACTGGACCGTCGGAGATCACTCTGCCATTCTCGATCGCTATACAAACCGTGTCGTTGGCTATTGGTATACAGATGATTTGTCGGGTCAAAAATTTGCTGACCCGACCTTAAATCGGTTTCAGCGCATTTTGTCCAATACGCTTCCGGGGGCGCGAGTCGTGATCGAATCCTGGACCGAAGACCGGTCTATTTTCATTGTCCGCGCCCAGAAACCGGGGCGGCCCATAGACTATTATCTATTTGAGCCAGCCGCAGGCGAGCTCAGCATTATTGGATCGGAGCAGCCGGCCCTCGCCGAACGCGACCTTGGGTCAATTCTCTCCGTGGAATATGCCGCTGCAGACGGCCTCGACATTCCCGGTTATCTGACCCTTCCGCCCGGCAAGACAAAAGCCGATGGGCCGTTTCCAGTGGTTTTGATGCCCCATGGTGGTCCCGATGCATCCGATACGGCGGCGTTTGATTGGTGGGCCCAGGCCTATGCTGCGGCTGGCTATGCCGTGCTCCAACCAAATTTCCGGGGCTCCAACCGATATGGCCAGGCCTTCCGCGAGGCTGGCTTTGGCGAGTTTGGCGGCAAAATGGTCACCGACACGGTTGATGGCTACACATGGCTCGTGGCCGAGGGCATTGGGACACCCGGCGGGGCCTGTATCGCCGGCGCGAGCTATGGTGGATATTCCGCTCTTATGGCACCGCTGCTTCGTTCGGCCGAGATCAAGTGCTCCATCAGTGTGAACGGCGTTACCGATCCCATGGCTCAAATGGGTAAGCATAATAATGCGGGGCGGCAGACCGAGTCGGTCTCATACTGGGAGCAGTATATTGGCGATTTCTACCAGAATGCCGAGCGTCGCGCCGCCATCACGCCTGCTGACCGGGTCAATGATTATCGGACGCCTGTCCTGCTGATCCATGGCGATGAGGACACCCGCGTCGATTTCGATCAGTATCAAGGCTTCACCGCCCAGGCCGGCAATGCATCCTGGCTGACCTCAGTCGTGATGGAAGGCGAAGACCATTTCCTGTTTACACAAAATGCTCGCAGACAGGTGCTCGAAAACAGTCTCGCCTTTCTCGCCGAACACCATCCGGCGCAGGCGGAATAGGTTTTCTAGGACTCAACTTCGTCGGTGGTGTCAGCGTCCGCTATTTGAAGCAGGGGATCGGTGCGTAGCGCGTCGATCCCGTCGCGTGTGGCCTCGAAGCTTTCGAGCAGATCGCCTTCTAGCGTCCGGCCCGTCGGCAGGCGCAGGCGCATTGCGTCGACATGGCGGCCATTGATCAGCACTTCATAGTGCAGGTGCGGCCCTGTCGACGCACCGGTTGAGCCGACATAGCCGATCACATCGCCCTGGCGTACGCGCTTGCCGG